>NZ_JAPWAR010000040.1:0-12248 GCF_041433025.1 Prevotella sp. 20925_1_30
TAACTACTGATAAGTATGAAGTTGTATAGTAATTTTTCGTTAGTAGTGATAGAGTAGGATATATATAAGAGGTGAATTGTTATAAAATGCGAAAGGTAGTTGTCTCACGACAACCACCTTTCTTTTGACTAAACTTAATCTACAAACCTGAGTTTTAATTTTATATTATGAATGTCTTAAATTCTTTTTAATATGCTATTTCCATTTAGTTAATAGCCTTTCTTTATTCAAGAATACTATCTCTTAAAAGACAATGCAAAGATACGAGTTTGTTTTGTAACTTCCAAATACTTTCTAAGGAAAATGAGTTTTTATAGCTAAAAAATAACTTTTTATCTTGATAATAGGCTTATTTTTACTTTTGTTAAGGCTTGCTTTCCCCTTCAACGTATTCCTCTAGGAACATATGTTCACCATCGAATACTGCGTAAGTGAACTGCCATATCCAATCTCCAAGTATCAGCATGCGTACTTTCCGTGATAGTGTGAGATCTAATTCAATATGTCGATGACCATAGATATAATAATCGACGTCTTTATGTGTGCGCATGTAATCTTTTGTGAAACGCACTAAATATTCTTTATCTTCGCCCATGTAGGGAGCTTCTTTCCCATCAATACGTTTTAATCGGCTCTTTTTTGCCCAATTCAAACCTAATTGCATACCCCACCAAGGGTGGAAGAAGTTGAGTAATCGTTGGCATACTCGATTGTGAAAGACTTTCCTTAAGAACTGAAATATAGGATCTGGATCTCCTAGTCCATCACCATGTGCAAGATAGAAAACCTTATCGTAGATCTCGGTTGTGATGGGTTGACGATGAAGGATAACGCCACATTCCTCTTCTAAGTATCCGTAAGTCCAAAGATCATGATTACCTGTAAAGAAGTGCACCTCTACTCCCATATCTGTTAACTCTGATATTTTTCCTAGGAATCGAGTATATCCTTTTGGAACAACATACTTATATTCGTTCCAAAAGTCGAACATATCGCCTAGTAGATAAATAGCTGCAGCCTTGTTTTTTATGCTATCCAAGAAACGGACTAGACGGCGTTCTTGTGTGCGTCTATGTTTTATGGCTAGTGAACCAAGGTGTGCATCAGAAAGGAAATAGATATTTTTCATGTCTTTGAATTTTAAGTGAATGGGGTGTTAACGAGCTATTGTGGCTTTATTCAAAGCCTAATTCAACCCGTGCCTCCTCAGACATCATGCTTTGATCCCATACTGGGTCAAAGACTAGATTGATGTTAGCTGACTTTATTCCCTCAACACTTTCCACCTTTGTTCGTACATCTTCAAGGATGAAATCTGCTGCAGGGCAAGATGGTGCTGTGAATGTCATGTCCATGTCAAGATTACCTTTCTCGTCTACATCAATCTTATAGATCATTCCAAGATCATAGATATTTACAGGTATTTCTGGGTCATAGACGGTCTTCAACACATCAACGATTTTTTCTTCTATCTGTGTCTTTTCTTCTTGTGTCATATATTTAATTGGGTGTTAATTTATAATGTGTAACTTGTAAAGATAGTGTTAATAAGTGCAATAAAAAATGTTTTTAAATTGCCAGATGTTACCTATCTTTTGCAAAGATAGTAATTTTAAATAATAATCACAATAGCTTGCTAAGGAAAGAAGGGCATTTATCTTGGTTTTACAAACATATTATTGTATATTTGTGCAATGATAAAGAAGGATGATTATCATGGGTGATTGGTATAGTTGGAATATCACTTATCAAAATAAGAAGCCTGTAAGGATTACTGTTCGGGACGCTCTCGGAACACATGAGGTACAGCCTGGCAGTGCTAAGTGGAATGCTATCTTGGCTGAAGCTAATCAGAGTGCGCGAAAGAGTAAGGCTACTTCTAAAGTACAAAGAAGGAAGATTTGGGGACAACTTAATTTTAATGAAAAGCGTACCAAACTGCTTGTTTCGCTTGGCACAGCACTCTTTATTTTCTTGTTACCTCTTTGTATATATCCAAGTTACTTTGGTTTACATACACGAGAAGGTTATTGTGGACTCTTTTTGACAGCTCTTCTGTTCTCTTTCGGAATAGATGTTAGCATCTTTGGCATCTTTTGTTGGCGTGTTAAGGAGTATAAATGGTATACCAAGATTGGTTTTTCTATTTTAGGGATAACTTCTCTTTTCCTTATTATTAGGGGTGTTACAGCTTATATAAAGGACTTTGTGGATAATGATGTTGTTACTTATGAAGGCTCATTTACGCTAGACACAATAGTTCAAAGGCGTTCTTTTACCAATTATGTTATTACATGGGAAGGTGACACTCTATCCTCTTCTCCAGAGCATCTTATTAGCTATGCACATTACTTGGAACTAGAGCATTATAATAAGGTGAGAATTACTTATTGGCGGAACTCTGGTCTAGTTTGGAGTGTAGAGCCCTTAGGTGAGTGGCACGAGGTGGAAGGAAAGAACTGGTGGGAGTGGTAGACTTTTGTTTATTATCGAGCTTCGAGAGAATTCTTAGAGTCTTCCCTCTTCACGATAAGAGTAATATTGCCCATCAGTGAGGACTACATGATCAGCGAAGTGAATGCTTAGTAATTCGCATGCTTTCCGTATGCGTGTGGTAAGAAGATCATCCTCATGGCTGGGAGATGTGTTCCCACTGGGATGATTATGACAGAATGCAAGGATGGTAGTATTCTTCATTAATACCTCTTTCATCATAAGTCTTATATCAATTGGAGCCATAGTTAGTCCACCAATTGAGATACGTTTGGCCTCTATAAGACGAAAGTTTTGCTTCATCATTAGTATCCAACCCTCTTCAATGTCGAGGTCTTGAATGGTGGTGTACATATAATTGTAAATGGCTTCTGCACTATTCAGTAAGGGGACTTCTTCAACCTTTGCACGTTGCCTGCGTTTACCCAATTCACATGCTGCAAGTATCGTTATAGCCTTTGCCGGACCAATTCCTTTATATCCTTCTAGCTGATGTATAGATAACTTCCCCAGTGAGTTTAGATTGTTATGACAATCTTTTAAAATATGTTTCATTAGGTCGACAGCACTCTCATTTGCTGTTCCTGAACCAATAAGAATAGCCAATAATTCTGCATCACTGAGCACACTTGCCCCCAGTCTCTCCAGTTTCTCACGTGGGCGGTCAGCCTCTGCCCAGTTGTTAATGGATATACTTTTCATAGTTTAATGTGATATTCTTTTCTCCTAATAAGGTATATCAAATGTTCTCGTAACAGCTAACAAAATAGGAACGGACGCCTTCGTCTGTCCGTAGTATAAATGAAGTCCCTTGATAAACAGGGGCGTCTGTCCCTACTATGGCAAATTGATTCATTCATAGTGATAGGTTTTGATGATTGTAGATAGGCGGTTGTTATATTTTAATAGAGGGGAACTTTGAATTGTGAATTATGAATTAACTATAGAAGTTCTTTTGGTAGGCTGCAAACTCTTCACGGCTACATACGCATCGTTTCCACCATGCATTAATGAATCCACAGCCGTAACCTATGAGCTGATAAAAAGCTGCACGTATACTAAGGAAGCCGATTTTCAAACTATGATTTTGCATTGTTGAGTCTATACAGATGGTTGCACTATAAAGAAGAAGGGGTAATAACCCTAAGAAGATAAGGCTACAACCAAGAGTTTTAGCTGATGTGCAAACTATGATTAACAGCCCACAAAGGATAATCAAAGTGAGAAAGAGAACCCCAAGAGTGAATATCATAGGCAAGAGATGGACAACCTTCAGAGATTCAGGATACTTCTTATATAGGTTGATACGGGCAATACCTGAATTGTAAACCTGTCGCCAGAACTTGCGGAAGTCTGTGCGTCTTTTATGCCACACCCATGCCTCTGGGAAGAGACGACAGCGTTTCCCAGCCTTGAATATACGTATAGAGAAATCAATATCTTCGCCAAAGCGCATCTTGGAGAAACCGCCTAATTCCCTGTAAACATCACGACGAATACCCATGTTAAAGGAGCGTGGATAAAATTTATCTAGTTTCTTTTTTCCCCCACGGATGCCCCCTGTTGTGAAGAAAGATGTCATTGAGTAAGAGATTGCCTTCTGCGTATCTGTGAACGAATCATGCGCTTTGTCTGGTCCTCCAAAGGCATCTGCAGGTTCTCTCGAAAGCTCTTTGCTGATAGCTTGTAGATAACCTTCAGGAAGTACTACATCTGAGTCAAGGATGAGTAAATACTCTCCCTTTGCCCGTTCTGCACCATAGTTTCGACTCTGACCAGGTCCTGAGTTCTCCTTATAATAATAATGTAAATCGAGTTTGTCAATATACTTGTTGCAAACCTCCTCACATGTTACTTTTGAGCCATCTTCGACGATGACCACTTCAAAATCCGCCTCCTTTTGGTGGAGAAGACTCTCTAATAGCTCATCAACCTCATCTGGTCGGTTGAAAACGGGTACTATAATGCTGTACTTCATAACATTGCAAAGATAACACTTTGTTTGTGATTGGCAAGTAATTTAGCGTATTATTATCCTCATAAATATAACATTATCTTGTTAAGGTAATTACCTTTACGTATAGTTCGGATAATATGACAAGGTTAGAGAAAATTGTTAATCTTCTGTTAAACGATGGTCTTCTATTTTAGAGATTGGGCTGTTTTACCTATATTTGTACTAATAAAGTAGAAATAAATTAATTACTTATAGTTATGAAGATACCATCGGAGTTTGATCCTATTCGCCCCTTTGAACCAGAGGAATTACCAGTAGTCTATGATCGGATTCTTGCTGACAAGCAGTTTCAACAAGTGTTAGCATATCTTTATCCTGATGTTCCTATGGAAATACTGGAGCAGAAGATACGAGCTTGTAAGACGAATCTTGAATTTCAGAAAGCATTTTGTTATCCCTTCTTACAGCGTTTGGTGACGACCTTGAGCTTAGGTCTTAGTATGGACGCAACGAACATTGACATCCGAAAACGGTACACTTTCATTAGTAACCATCGTGATATTGTTCTTGATTCAGCCTTTTTGGATAAGTTGCTGATAGATGTTGGCTTCTCTACAACATGCGAGATTGCAATCGGAGATAATCTTCTCTCTGCTGATTGGATACGTGACTTGGTGCGTATTAATAAGTCTTTTACCGTTGAAAGGGCGTTACATTCTGTTGAAATGTTGCGTGCCAGCAAGCGAATGTCCGAATATATCCATTTCGCAGTGGCAGAGAAAAACGAGAATGTATGGATTGCGCAACGTCAAGGTCGTGCTAAGAACTCTAACGATCTCACCCAACCTGCAATCTTAAAAATGATGGTTATGGGTGGTGAAGGGAGTATTATTGATCGCTTGAAGCAGTTGCATATAGTTCCACTATCCATCTCTTATGAGTATGACCCATGTGACTACCTCAAGGCAAGGGAATATCAATTACGTCGAGACATACCTTATTGGAAGAAGACTGCCGAGGATGACTTAGAGAGTATGTTGATAGGTATCAAGGGATTTAAAGGTCATATCTTCTATCATTGTGCACCATGTATAGACGATTGGCTCGATACTTTGGATACTGATTTACCCAAAAATAAGCTCTTTGATGCCATCGCTTCTCATATTGACCACGAAATTCATAGTAGTTATAAGCTCTATCCTATTAATTACGTTGCCCTTGATATGATTCAAGACACGAAGGTTTACGAGGAGTATTACACGCAGGATGATTACGAAAAGTTCGATTCCTACCTTGCAGGACAGATTGAGAAGATTGATATAGAGAATCGTGATGAGCAATTCTTGCGTACTTGCTTGCTCACACAATACGCTTATCCCGCAAAAAATTATATAGATGCATCTTCAGAAAGTGGGCGTTTAAAATCGTTGTTGAATCGTCTTACTTTTAAGAAATAAACCTCTGTGAGTACGAGAATCAATAGTAAGATACAGGGCGGAATGACCATAGTAATGTTGCTTGTAACATTACTTATGGTTGTTGCCTGTAAGCATGACTTCTTCGAAAAGGGTGATTCTGGCTTGTCATACCTTAACACTGACTTTGTTGAAGTGCGTTCAAATGATGCTTCCGAACTGGTTGAGGCTGTCACAGACAAGGGTGAACACTTGTCGTTACGACCTCATGTAAAAAAGCTATGGGCGGTTAAACCCGACACGACTTACCGTGCAATGCTATATTATAATAAGGTGGTTGAAGGTGTGACAAAGGCTATTGATATTAGTCCTGTACCTGTTTTGCAGATGAAGTTTGCATTGGATGTGGTAGATATACACACTGATCCTGTGACATTTGAGAGTGCTTGGATAAGTAAGAGTCGCCGTTATCTTAACCTTGGATTGTCTTTGAAAACAGGTAAAGTTGATGATAAAAAGGTTGCACAATCGTTAGCTATTGTTGTTGACTCGGTAAAAAGAAGGTTAGATGGAGGTAAGAACTTCTATATGCGATTGTATCATGCGCAGAATGGCGTACCAGAGTATTACAGTGCACGTATATTTGTTAGTATGCCAATGACGAATATTCAGACGAGAGACTCCATTGTTTTAGACATCAATACCTATAATGGAATGGTTAGAAAATACTTCTGATAATATCCCTTTTTAGTATAGTTTGTTTTATATAACGTCGTTCTTTGTCGTTTACAAGACGCCTACCTATTATCTTCAAGAGTGTTTTTTAAATGATAGGAGATTGTTATGTTGATTTGAAGGTATGTTTTTATATTCAAAAAAATAGACTAATAATAACATGAAAATAAATTGATTCTTTGAAAAAAATAAACTAAAAATTAATTCAAGGAAGTCTTTTTTCGGACATAAGAAAAGCTGTATCGAAATGTAGATACAGCTTTTCTTGTTCTTAAAATGATGTGTTTTTTGTGCGTAAATGCCCTTACTTTAATACTTCAAGTTCCTTACCAACTTTGATGAAGGCTGCTATACACTTGTCAAGTTGCTCACGATTGTGACCTGCCGAGATTTGAACTCGAATGCGAGCCTGCCCCTTTGGAACAACAGGATAGTAGAACCCTGTAACATAGATACCCTCTTCTAACAACTTAGCTGCATATACTTGAGATAGTTTAGCATCGTAGAGCATAACGGCACAGATGGCACTTTGGGTGGGTTTAATATCGAATCCAGCAGCCAACATGTGGTCTCTAAAGTAGTTAACGTTCTCTACCAGCTGATCATGAAGGGCGTTGCTTTCCTTCAACATCTTAAATACTTCAAGGCTCGCACCGATGATACAAGGTGCAAGAGAGTTGGAGAAGAGGTATGGGCGACTGCGTTGACGAAGCATATCAATAATCTCCTTACGTCCAGTAGTGAATCCTCCTAATGCTCCACCGAATGCTTTTCCTAAGGTTCCAGTATATATGTCCACACGACCATAGGTCTTGCAAAGCTCGCTAACACCATGACCAGTAGCACCAACAACGCCCGCTGAGTGTGATTCATCAACCATTACGAGAGCGTCATACTTCTCTGCAAGGTCGCAAATCTTGTCTATTGGAGCCACATTACCATCCATTGAGAACACGCCATCAGTAACAATAATGCGGAAACGTTGGACTTGTGCCTCTTGCAAGCAACGCTCTAAATCAGCCATATCTGCATTGGCATAACGATAACGTTTAGCTTTGCAAAGGCGCACACCATCAATGATAGAGGCGTGATTTAGCGCATCGGAAATGATAGCATCTTCGTCTGTGAACAAAGGTTCGAATACACCTCCATTAGCATCAAAGCATGCTGCATAGAGGATAGTATCTTCTGTTTTGAAGTATTCGGAGATAGCAGCTTCAAGCTCTTTATGTCCATCTTGTGTACCACAGATAAAGCGTACTGATGACATACCGAAGCCTCTCTTGTCCATCATCTTCTTGGCACCTTCAATCAGACGAGGGTGATTGGAAAGCCCCAAATAGTTATTGGCGCAGAAGTTCAAAACCTCTTTACCTTTTACTTCAATTGCTGCACTCTGTGGGCTTTCGATGATTCTTTCATTCTTGTAAAGCCCTGCTTCTGTTATCTCTGCAAGTGAGTTGCAGAGATATTCTTTCATCTTTCCATACATAACATTAGATTCTTTTAATTGTTATACAGGGCAAAGTAAGGTATAAAAAACGAGAATAAGGATGTTTTACAATGCTTTTTTGTAATAGAATCAGTAATTTTGATAATTTTAAGATATCGAAGAGCTCTATTCGATAAAAATATGTTTACTTTGCAACAAAATGGATTATCAACTTATCTATATATATGAAAAATGTTTTGGTGATAGGCTCCACTGGGCAGATAGGCTCAGAGCTTACCAGGGAATTGAGAAAGTGTTATGGCAATGAGAACATCGTCGCTGGTTATATTAAAGGTGCTGAACCTACGGGTGAACTGAGGGATGGTGGACCTTTTGCAGAGGCTGATGTTACAAACCCGCAAATGATTGCGGAGGTTGTAAAGAAGTATCATGTTGATACGATTTATAACCTTGCAGCCTTGTTGTCTGTCGTGGCGGAGAATAAGCCACAGTTAGCTTGGAAGATTGGTATTGATGGTCTTTGGAACATCTTGGAAGTTGCACGTGAGAATCAATGTGCGGTCTTCACGCCTAGTTCTATAGGCTCATTTGGTCCGAGTACACCTCGTGTCAAGACACCACAGGATACGATACAGCGTCCAAGAACTATCTATGGTGTGTCAAAGGTTGCTACTGAATTGTTGAGTGATTATTACTTCAATAAATATGGAGTAGATACTCGTTCTGTACGTTTCCCTGGTTTGATTTCTTATGTGACACCTCCTGGTGGTGGTACAACTGACTATGCTGTCGATATCTACTACTCGGCTGTTCGAGGTGAAAAATTTGTGTGCCCAATTAAGAAAGGTACACTGATGGATATGATGTATATGCCTGATGGATTGAATGCAGCCATTTCCTTAATGGAGGCTGACCCATCCCGTTTGGTGCATCGTAACGGCTTCAACATTGCATCGATGAGCTTTGATCCTGAAGAGATATTCAATGTTATTAAGCGTCATAAGCCCGACTTTGAGATGGAATATAATGTTGATCCACTCAAGCAGAGCATTGCCGACAGTTGGCCTGATAATTTAGATGATAGTTGTGCACGTGAGGAATGGGATTGGAAACCACAATTTGATTTGGAATCCATGACGATTGATATGCTAAAGAACTTAAAGGTAAAGTTGAAATAGTCCTTTTAAAGATAAAAGAGAGGCAGATTATCATCTTGATAACTGCCTCTCTTTCTTGTTTATAAGTAAATGTATAAGTTACTACAGATAATTTCTGAGTTTACTTTTATTATCTTCTTTTTCCTTTAGGAGCTGGTTTCTTTCCTACAGGCTTTTTACCAGTAGAAGTCTTTTTTGTACCTTGTTTGTTGGTTGTCTGACTAGTAGATGTAGTCTTCTCTGGTTCTATCTTTTCAGGCATCTTGTTCTCTGGACGTGCAAATCCATCCTTTGTTGCAAGCTTACTCATAGTTTTGATACGCTTGTCAAGATCTGGGTGTGAAGAGAACATACGCTTCCATTTACCTTCTTTTTGGATACCTTGGTCTTCTTCGAGTTTCTTTAATTTCTCGAAAGATAGTGCAATAGCCCATGGATTTTTGCCATTCTCTTTCAGAAACTCATATCCGTAAGCATCTGCCTGACTCTCTTGTTTCTGAGAGTAAGTGGCATTGAGGAGTGATTCGCCTAGTTCACCAAGTTGTGAATCAGTAAGTGCTGCGGCTTTACCATTGGTTGCAGCGAGTCCATCTTTGAGCGCAGAAGTAAGTAGGGAGGTACGGAATCTTTTCTTAGAGTCTTTATGTGCAACGTGACCAATCTCATGTCCAATAACGCCCAAAAGTTCTTCGTCTGTCATAAGATCCATGAGGGATGAGAATACTCGTACGCTTCCATCAGGGCAGGCAAAGGCATTGACGTCTGTTACATAGTAAACTTTAAAGTTCAAAGGGATTCCTTCTACATTGGTAAGACCTTGTGTTAATTTGTTAAGACGCTTTGTGTAAGGGCTGCGAGCATCGCAAACTTTGTTGTTCTTATCCAACCAAGCAACGTATTCTTTTACGTAATTTGCCATGTCCGCATCTGTCAAAGTTGCAGCTTTGGCTGCTTTTACGGCACCACTTGCAGCTTTCCCTATATTGAACTGCGCCTTCATTGGTGTTGCTCCTGCAATGAGTAATGTGGCAATACATACACTGTAAAATCTCTTTCTCATACGAACTGTTTTGTTTGTTAAAGTTAATTTGTGACAAATATATGGATATTCTTTTGAATAGTCAAGTCTTTTATCAATTTTATTTCATCAAATACGGACAACCATGAGGGTTGTCCGTATGATATTTAAATGTCTTAGTTTTTATTGTTACCAAAGAATCGAAGAAGATAAAGGAAGAGGTTGATAAAGTCGAGATAGAGACTCAATGAACCTAGGAGTGCTATCTTTTGGGCTGATTCTCCACTATCTGGAGCCATGAGAAGGTTACGTTTGATTGCTTGTGCATCCCATGCGGTGAGACCTGTAAAAATGAGCACTCCAACAATGCTGACTATATAATCCATTGTGGAACTGTGCAAGAAGAGGTTGACTAGACTAGCTATAATCAAACCAATTAATGCCATGAAGAGTACTCCTCCGAACTTTGTTAAATCCTTCTTCGTCGTTGATCCTATTAATGCCATTGCTCCAAAGGTTCCTGCAGTGACAAAGAAGGTTTTGGCAATGATGGCTATTTTGTATACTGCAAATATCCATCCAAGGGTTAGACCATTGATGGCAGAGAAGAGGATAAACCATAGGGTTGCGCTGGCAAGAGATAGCTTATAGATGCGAGATGATAGATACCATACGATGCCAAACTCCACTAAGGCTGCAATAAGCATAGGACCTTTACTAATGTAGAGAGCTTGGATAAGTGCAGGAGAACTACCTGCCCCATAAGCAACAATACCTGTAATGGCGAGTGCCATTGCCATCCATACATATACCTTACGCATTAGGGCTGGAAATGCGCGTGCCATTTCTAGGTCACGATCATGGTTATTAACCACTTTTGAATAGTTGTTGAAATCCATATTCATTTCTTTTTGTTTTGTTTTCTGTTTGTTTCTTCTTTATTGTGGAACTCTACTGATAATAATGAGAGCTTCTTCTTCTTTTTTGCTTAATGGACAAATGCTATGCCATTTAGCTACAAATATAAATGAAAGAAAAGAGTCTAACAAATATAATAATCGTTTTTTACATCTTTTAGGAGAGTAGTGGTAGATGTTGCATATACCTTAATCATATATAATTATGTGTATGTGGTATGGTAAAGGAGAATTTATTGTCGTTTTTTGTATTGTGACAAGTTCTATTTAGAGGGGGATCCTGTTGTTGTTGTGAATACTATTTCGAGTTTTATACGCTTCGTTAGTTGTTTTTTGTTATGTAATAGCTTGTTATTAAAAAATATTGTTACTTTTATTCAAAAATACTTGTTTTTTATAAATTAAATATCTATATTTGTTGCGTTAAAGCATAAACATACGCTTATGAAAGTGAAGAATAGTAGACTAGAAGCATTGAAAATGTTGATATCTAGTATGGAACTTAGTTCTCAAGAAGAGGTTTTGAGAGCCTTAGAGGCAGAAGGATTTCAATTGACACAAGCAACGCTCAGTCGTGATCTTAAGCAGTTAAAAGTGGCTAAAGCTGCTTCCATGAATGGAAAATATGTGTATGTTTTACCAAACGAGACTATGTATAAGCGGGTTACAACACCCCGAAAGGCTGCAGAAATGTTACAGCGTAGTGGTTATATTTCTGTGAATATCTCGGGGCAATTGGCCATTGTGAAGACTAGACCAGGTTATGCCAGTGCTATTGCATATGATATTGATGCAAGTGATTCGGATTATATTTTGGGAACAATAGCAGGAGATGATACTATCTTTGTCGCCATCCGTGAAGGTGTTACACGTGGGCAGATTTTACGGGTTTTGTCGTATGTAATCCCAGAGATTGGATAATATCAATGATATTTATTTAAATTCATCAAACCCTCAATATAATATGGTGTAGAGCTTTATAACCTATTTTCTCACACAGATAGATCCAGAAAATAATACTTTTTTGAAACTTTTTCTTTAAAACATTTGGTAGTTTTTGATAAAGTATATACCTTTGCACTCGCTTTTACGAAATAAGCCAC
>NZ_JAPWAR010000041.1:0-11973 GCF_041433025.1 Prevotella sp. 20925_1_30
TGCCATAGGATTCATGTACCTTGCACCATAATAGTACAAGCCAGTCTCTTCATCAAACTGTTTGCCATTGAATTTGTATGGTAAGTCTTCGGATGAAGAGTGTTCGTCTACAAGGAGTTCACCGTATGGTAGGTAAGCATCATACTGGGTGATGTTGGCCTTATCATCTGTGATATAAGACGTTGAGCCGAGGTGATTACTGTGATAGAAGAAGGTTTCTTCCTTTGTGGTATCATTAGGAATATAACCATAACCAGCCTGTGGATCATCAGGGTTGCTGGGGTCATTCCAGCTTACAGGTGGACCGGGGTTGGTATTCGGTGTGGTGTTGGGGCGTGGAGTCTGAATCCAACCCTGTGGCACATCATGATTACCGAGTGTGTCAATGATAGAGTTATACCCTCGTTTTGTATTCTCCGGATCACCATACGCGCCCTTCATGGTAGGTACACCAGGAGCAATGCCCTGCTGCTTATAGTACGCTTCTTTCTGCTTCTGAATCTGATTCATACGTTCAGCATAGTCCTGCTGACCAGCCGTTACGTATGAACCGTTGCGTCCGTAAACGTTGTTAAACAATCCTGTACCGATACGGCTGGCGATTCGTTTGTCACCAATGAAGTAATGCTTCGTGAATCTATTCTTGTTAACAGAGAGGATACTTGCAGGGTAAAGCGTGAAGTTATCTGTCTCATGGAAGGTAACACCCTGCGGTGCACCGTTGATATATACTCCCTCCATCGTACCGTAACTCTTCATGATACGCTCACCAGCAGCATTGTAGGTATAGCGGTTGATGCCGTTGTTGTCTTTCAACACCATCAGGCGGTTCTCCTCCTCCCAGTATAGCATATGATCATAAGATAAATATCTTTCTAATAGATTACATGCTATATTTATTTTTTAATTTATCGATTAAATTCCGATGAAAATTCTTAAGTAAAAAGTTTTTATATCTTATATTTTTTACCTTCTTTTTATCATTACATAAAGTAATTAATGTAATGTGCGTTATTTTAATTTTTGAATTAAAAAATCCAATATAAATGTGATACTCAAAAGTACAACTCTGCCCTTTTTCAAACCACAATTCAAATCCATTCCCATTTTCTTTAAGACTTTCGTTCCCATCAATATAACCATAAACGTCATTAGATATAACATTATCAAATCTATAAAAGTGAGAATCACGCTTAATCAAAAGAATCCTATTTTCCCCTTTATCAACGTATTTTTCACAACCGTCAGCTGTCATACTATAAGGGCTAAATATAGCTATTTGGGTATTCTGTCCATTTAAGGTAAGGCTATCAACAATAACATACCCTTGTGGAATTAAATATCCTTGCCATTTTCTTTGAGCTTTCCCATTTATACTAGGAGCTGAAAAAATAATAATGAATAAAATAAGAATAAACTTTTTCATATAAAATTATTTTTTATGCCAAAATATAGTTCTACCAAATGTACCTGTCGCTATTAGAGAGAATTTTGCTGTACTTTTGCCATCATGAATAAAAATTCCATTCCTCTCAAAAACGGGTGACACCTGCATCTTTGATTTTATCCTCTGTAAATAGCTTTCATTTCGATAAACATAATCTTTTCTGATATTATCTGGTATTGTTATTTTATTATACTGTCTAAATTTTGGATGGCTAAGCCCTTTAGTTGCAAAATCTGTTCCGTCCCACAACGTTGCACCATGAGTTGGATCAATATCTGATTGTAATGCATCTATTATACCTGCTCTTGCAGTAGTTCTTGTAGAACTTGTAAGATAATCTTTATCATAAGCAACTCTTGCTGATGCAGGAGTAGTCGAATAATTTTGATCATTCAGTTGTTCATATAAAGAATGGTTCTTTACTCTAGGCCCTCCTTTTACTCTTACATGTGCGTAATTCACATCTTTATCATCAACTGCATTATTAGCTGCATGTGCAATCCACAAGCTTTCATTTGGGGCATCACTCGATTCTACATCTACAATATGAGCAGCAATATTAAACTGTTCATCTGTCATACCATTTCCATGATCAATTAACTGAGTCAATTTACCATCTCGTTCAATATATACAAGATTATCTTTTCCTTCTTTCCTTAAGAATTTTCCTTGAGCATTGTATATAAACTTCTGACCATCAGGATCAAATAAATTTATTGGATTGTCTGCACAATAAACATAAGAACCTATTTCTTTATACTTCTCTGCCAGCGGATCCACCCCATACCACAGACAGGTAACAGGGTTCAAGTACCTTGCACCATAGTAGTACAAGCCAGTTTCTGCATCCATCTCCTTGCCATTGAACTTATACGGCATATCCTCACTACTACTATGTTCATCAACAAGCAATTCACCGTACGGCAAATAAGCATCGTACTGAGTGATATTGCCTTTACTGTCTGTGATATAACTTGTACTACCAAGGTGATCGCTGTGATAGAAGAAAGTCTCTTCCTTCGTTGTGTCATTGTCCACGTAGCCATAGCCAGGCTGTGGATTCTCTGGGTTCGTTGGATCGTTCCAGCTAATTGGAGCACCAGGCTCATTTCCTTCAGTAGTGTTGTGTTTCGGAGTCTGTATCCAGCCCTGTGGTACACTATGGTCGTCCAGCTCGGTAATCACAGTGTTATAGCCCACACCTGTATTTTCAGGATCCCCATACGCACCCTTCATTGTAGGTACACCAGGGGCAATGCCCTGCTGTTTATAGTATGTTTCTTTCTGCTTCTGAATCTGATTCATGCGTTCAGCGTAGTCCTGCTGACCAGCCGTTACATATGAGCCATTACGCCCATAGACATTATTAAACAGACCTGTTCCTATTCTTGAAGCAACTCGTTTGTCACCAATGAAGTAATGCTTTGTAAAGCGATTCTTATTTACAGAGAGGATACTTGCAGGATAAAGCGTGAAGTTATCCGTCTCGTGGAAAGTAATACCCTGCGGTGCACCATTGATATACACACCCTCCATCGTACCGTAACTCTTCATGATGCGTTCACCAGCAGCATTGTAAGTATAACGACTCGTCTTGCCGTTATCGCTTAAGACCATGAGTCGGTTGTCCTCATCCCAATACATCTCACGGGTAGTGTTCGTTGAGTCGTTCGTTACCAGTGTAGGATTACCATTAGCATCGTATGTGTAATGGTCGTGACCAATCTGCGTTGGAGCCGTCGGGTGGTTACTGTCCTCATACTTATAAGCAAAGTTATAAGACTTGGCAGTTGTCGTTGAATCTACCTTCTGCACCTTAGTCAGTGGTTCACTCATCCGTCCGAACGACATCACCATATCATACGATGCACGCTTAGCCTTACCATTTGCATGAACAAGGCGGTTCAGCTCATCATATTCATACGTATGCGAACTCCTTCCTCCTAACTTCGCCCTATTGAGTTTCGTCAGCGACGTTGGGTTGGCAGCATTCGTAATACCGAGGATATTATCCACAGCATCATAACGATACCTATTCTCCATCACAGTCTGACCATCCGCTGTAAGGTTCATCACCTGCAGACGTTCACGCTGCTTGTCGTAGGTATAGGTGGTCTCCGTGCCATTACCGAGTTTCGTATAGACCGTATGACCTTCCTTATCGTAACCTATCCTGTCAACAATAACGCTCTGACGTCCCTGTTTATTGCTCGTAAGACTCTCAACCTGTCCAGCTGCATTGTAGTGATAAGTTACCACTTCACCATCAGGATAAGTCATCGTCTGCACCCGGTTCCAGCTATCATACGTAGCACCATAGACATAAGTCCTGATATCCGCCACACTCGCCATTGTTGAATTTCGCTTGAATGAGAATAACTAAGACTATGAAGGGAATCTCTATATCATTGTGACGAACTTTTAATAATAGCTTTGTCCCTTAGTCTCCATATTTTTTTAAATATAATAACAACAAGATAACCATTATACCTATGCCTACAATTGCAAATCTCCAAAAGCCATTCCCGTCTCCTTCATAAAAAATATAGTTAAAGCATTTATTATAAAAAAACTTTTTATGCAGCTTATGATGAATTAAATCTTCTTCAGTTACTGGTACTGGATAATTCTGCCCAGCATAATTTATGGTAATTGTTGCAGATACATCAACATTACCAGGATTCACTTCTAAAATTTTGTAAGAATTATCTGGGATTCTTACTGAGTAATGCTTGTTAGTTAATAATGCAGCACAACTATACGAAAACCATGCGATACAGAAAATGGATACTATCCAAACATACCTAATTAAGATTCTACTTTTGTATTTATTTATCGCCATATTCTTTGGGTAATAGCTCTACGGCTTTACGAGCTATCTGTTTATGCGTTGTCTTTAATCCTGTTAGAAATCCAGAAAGGAGGCCATAGTTTAGCTTGGCTTCTTTTAGGCCAGCTAAAGCTTTACTTATTAGTTTTGCATTAGGAGATCTTCTACTCTGATAATCTTTAAGAACCTTCAAGGCTCTCTGATAGTTCTGTCTTGCCCCTATAGTAGCTTTTTTTATATAAGCAATAGGAAGAATGTGGCCAAATCCCTTACTTATTAGTGTTTGTGCTACTATTGCTTTTACATCAATACTCTTACCTGTAATCATTTTTGAAATAGCACTTTCTACCCCTTCAAGTATAATTCCTATACCTTCCTTGAGAATCCACTTAGCAATAGGATTTCTCACGATCTTTACCATGGTTGAAATTCCATTATCCAATGCTCCGCTTATAGCACCTGTTCCTACATTATATGCAATGCTTACACCGTCTTTCCATGTTAAACTCTTGTTAGCTTTAACAAATGAACTTATAGAAAGGTCATCCATTTTCTGGAACATTATAGAAAGGTATTCTGATGCACCACCAGCAAGCCCTCCGATAATAACGCCATCAATCCCTATTTTTCCATTTTTGTCATAGTATCTAATAGGATTATCAGAGCAATAGACATAACTAAGTAACGTTGGCTTTGTGAGGCTCATTGGATCCACCCCATACCAAATACTTGCCATAGGGTTCATGTACCTTGCACCATAATAGTACAAGCCGGTCTCTTCATCGAACTGTTTGCCATTGAACTTATATGGCAGTTCTTCACTGCTACTATGTTCGTCAACTAACAGTTCACCGTATGGAAGGTAAGCATCATACTGGGTGATGTTGGCATGATCGTCTGTGATGTAAGACGTTGAACCCAAGTGGTCACTATGATAGAAGAAGGTCTCTTCCTTTGTGGTGTCGTTTGGAATATATCCATAACCAGCCTGTGGGTCATCAGGATTACTCGGGTCATTCCAGCTTACAGGTGGACCGGGGTTAGTATTCGGTGTGGTGTTGGGGCGTGGAGTCTGAATCCAACCCTGTGGCACATCATGGTTGCCGAGTTCTGTGAGAACGGCATTATAACCAACACCTGTATTCTCTGGATCACCATACGCACCCTTTTCTGTCGGTACACCAGGAGCTACACCCACCTTCTTATAATACGCTTCCTTCTGTGTCTGGATCTGATTCATACGCTCTGCATAGTCCTGTTGACCAGCCGTTACGTATGAGCCGTTACGCCCATAGACGTTATTGAACAATCCTGTACCGATACGGCTGGCGATTCGTTTGTCACCAATGAAGTAATGCTTCGTGAATCTATTCTTGTTAACAGAGAGGATACTTGCAGGATAAAGCGTGAAGTTATCCGTCTCGTGGAAGGTAATACCCTGTGGTGCACCATTGATATACACACCTTCCATCGTACCGTAACTCTTCATGATGCGTTCACCAGCAGCATTGTAAGTATATCGACTCGTTTTGCCATTGTCAGAGAGTACCATCAGACGGTTGTCTTCATCCCAGTACATCTCGCGGGTAGTGTTGGATGAATCGTTCGTTACCAGTGTTGGATTACCGTTGGAATCGTATGTGTAATGGTCATGACCTATCTGTGTTGGAGCCGTCGGATGGTTACTGTCCTCGTACTTATAAGCAAAGTTATAAGACTTCGCAGTTGTTGTTGAATCCACCTTCTGCACCTTTGTCAGCGGTTCACTCATCCGTCCGAACGACATCACCATGTCATACGATGCACGCTTTGCCTTACCGTTTGCATGAATAAGACGGTTCAGCTCATCATACTCATACGTATGCGAACTCCTTCCTCCCAGCTTCGCCCTATTGAGTTTCGTCAGCGACGTTGGGTTGGCAGCATTCGTAATACCGAGGATATTATCCACAGCATCATAACGATATCTGTTTTCCATCACAGTCTGACCATCCGCCGTAAGGTTCATCACCTGCAGACGTTCACGCTGCTTGTCGTAGGTATAGGTAGTCTCCGTGCCGTTACCGAGTTTCGTATAGACCGTATGACCCTCCTTATCGTAACCTATCCTGTCAACAATAACGCTCTGACGTCCCTGTTTATTGCTCGTAAGACGCTCAACCTGTCCAGCAGCATTGTAATGGTAGGTTACCACTTCACCGTCAGGATAAGTCATCGTCTGCACACGGTTCCAGCTGTCATAGGTAGCACCATAGACATAAGTCCTGATATCCGCCACGCTCGCCATGACCGTACGGACAGTCTTTGTCACCTCGCCCTGTCTGCCGTAGTAATACGCTTCACCACCCGAAGCATCCTCAACGAGGGCAAGACGACCGGCACGGTTATACTTATCGCCAGCCTTACCATAGGTATAAGTAACACGGTTGAAGAGATTTTCTGGATAAAGCACCTCATGGAGTCGTTCGAAGTCGTAAGTGTAAGAGATATAACCCTTGTCAGATATCGACTTCCTAAGTTCTGCCGTAAGCTTCGTCAGGAGGTTACCTGCCGCATCATAGGTCATATCCGTCTCACCTGCATCAGGATGATTCACCATCAGTTTCCGACCGAGCAGGTCGTAGGCATACTTCGTCTCCTTGCCGTTAGGATGCTGAACCGTCATCACCTGTCCGACAGGATCATAGCTGTACTTCACCGTAATCTCCTCACCACGGGCATGCTGCACCGTCTCCCGGTTGCGTCCCTTGGCATCGGTATAGCTCTCCGCATGTCGTCCCAGTGCATCCGTGACCGTTGTCTGGAGCATCGGCTCACCGTCATGACTGCCGATAGAGTAAGCCGTACGTGTCACACTACCGTCAGCAAGCGTCACACTCGTGGTACGGTCGTGTGTATCATACTCTGTCTTTGCCTGCAGATCACCCGTAGCGTGGTTGTAAGTTCCTATGTTACCATAGCTCTCCGTCATTGGGTAATAAGCTGTGATGTTACGTCCGAAGGCATCGATGACAGCCCTTCCACTGACGATGGAGACCTTTTGATTGCTGCCACCAGACCAAACCACGCCCGTCTGCTTCGTCTGGACAGCACGCATCAGCGAGTCGGCAAAGGTATAGGTATCTATGTTGCCTTCCTTAGAATAATGGATGGTATGCGCCTTGCGTTCTGCAGGGAAGTACTCAAAGCGGATAGTAAATGGCTGACCGCTCTCTATCTCATACGGAGCACGGATAGTCATCTGTCTGCCCAGTGCATCGTAGGTGTATTCCATCTTCTGCCCGTTAAGGTCGGTCGTTACAGACGGAGCATTCCAAAGACCATCATAAGCCGTACTGGAGCTATAGCCGTATGCATCCTTGACACTTGTCACAAGACTATGATAGCGGTCATCATACGTATAAGCATAGAACATACGCTGATGGTTGTAGTTCTCCGGCTTCGTCATGCGTGTGATGTTACCATAGCCATCGTATGTCATGTTATAGACAGAAGGTTTGTCACCGTTATGGAGCATGATCTCCGTTATCTCACCGTTGCCGTCTACCTTCGTGCTGCGTTCACGGTAAGTCTTACCACCACTGCTGACAGCGATATGGCTCGGGACACTGACAATATACTTGTCGGCTATCTTATGATAGTTGATATCTGCCTCTAAGCTATAGCCCGTTGTAGTCTCCTTATATCCCTGTAGGTTACCATAGTCATCGTAAGTATTGCTGACAGCAACCGAAAGACTGTCCCCACTGGCTTCATCAAAGTTACTCTGAACAAGCGTCTTTAGGGCAGGGAAGACAACAGCATCTGTCGTATTATGACCAACGGCGAGTGTCTTTAGGTCGTAGTCATAGACAGCTCCCTGCAGTTTCTTTCCATCAGCGGTATAGAGATATTCACTCGTAACAAGTCCATGTGCATAGTAATCCCTGTTCTTACCATAAGTCTGTACGGAGTAACGATAGAGTCTGTCACCGTTCTCAGTGTCTATCTGATTGGTACGTACCTGCTTGAAACCATAGAAGTCACGCTCACGACGGTCACGATAGCCACCGCTATATTCAAAGGTATTCCTGCTTCGTACTGCTCCGTTCTCCTTGTATCCACCCGTAGTCTCAACAGATGACATCACCCAGCGACGTCCCGGCAAGTCGTAGCTTGGAGTTGTCTGCTCATAGTTGATATTAATATGTCCACCGAAAGGAAGCGTCACAGAGCGCAGCATGTTTGTTCTTCCCGTAAGGTTGCGGTAGACGATAAGCTGCTTTGCCCCGTCAGAAACGATAAGGTCAGGACGACCGTCGCCATCAATATCTCTTAATGCTGCTTCGGTATAGCTAACACCATCAGACAAAGAACCTACTCCTTTGAATGTAAGTTTGAATCTCAATATCCAGATATGAATAGGAATAGAGACAGAGAAATTACCATACTTGGAAATAGAAGTTGCTAAAGACTGATTAATTTGCCCATTTACCTCATGTGCATTCGGCATGAAACCAGCACCAGTATTAAAGGTTATATTGATTTTTTCTCCATCACGGGTAACCATGTCTGGTAAGCCATCACCATTGACATCAACAAAAGAGTTGTTGTTCTTTGTGGTAGTACGAGTTCCATTAAACCCAAAAGATATATCTGCACTTCCAAGAACTGGAATCTTGGTTCCTAAACCAGCACCCCAAGTACTATTTTCAGAAGATTCTACCGTTGACACTCCACTGACTTGTTCATCGGTGAAATTATAACCAAGTCCATATTTAACCTTACCATTATAGAGCATATCAGGGAGCCCGTCACCGTTGAGGTCTGTCCAATCCCTTGCCGTATGGGCTTTTCCTGAAGTGAAATCACCACTGGCACTCACTGACGCTTTTGAGACATCATTTCCATTTGCGGCATTATTTCCAGAAGCATCAGCATTATTTCCATTCTCTGTTTGGCCTTGTGCCGGTTGAGGGCTTATAGGTGTAGCTGGCGCATCATTAGAATTTTTACCTTTTTTCTTTGCTTCTTTAACAGCTTTCTCTGCGGTAAGACTTGCTCCAATTGTCCATGCTTCAGATTTGAATTCTGGTTGTCCTACATCTATCTTCATCCGTTCATTACCAAGAGCTCCTGTAGATTTCGTATATTGTGCAATAATAGCACCATCATTGTCATCCAGCCAGTCTGGGTAACCATTGCCGTTGATATCCATTAAAGCAACCTTGCTGTAAGAGGTCTGTGTAGTCTTACTTCCGCTTAGCCCTGCAAATAAGAAACTGCCGCTGACACTGTAGCCATTGCTCTTTGAACTGCTGACAAGCACAGGGGCAGACAGTTCTCCTGCATTTTCTGCATAATTGACACTATCTATCTGGATTACATCCTCACCTATACGGGAACTACTTATTGTGTCTACATTAATGAAAACATGTTCAGAACCTCCGACAAACATTTTTCTGTTCGTATTATAACCCATCACCAGAAAACGCTGCTCATTGATTGGGGTCAGACTCTCTACAAGTTTATTCCCGTCATGTGTAGAATGATAATGTTCAGCAATATTCTTGTATTTTTCCCTGTCAATCCTCAAGGCAGACACTTCGATAGGGCGAGAGGAGTACGCCTTGTTACCATTATAAGCAAACTGTCCCCAACCACGATAAAGGCTGCCATAGTCAACCGAGTTGTATCCAGAGAACACACAAGCCTCTAACGTATCCACAAGAACACGATGTTCAGCAATAACAACTGTAGAAGTAGCACCCTGG
This sequence comes from Prevotella sp. 20925_1_30, assembly GCF_041433025.1. NCBI lineage: Bacteria > Pseudomonadati > Bacteroidota > Bacteroidia > Bacteroidales > Prevotellaceae > Prevotella > Prevotella sp. 20925_1_30. Next base: position 10,031 of record NZ_JAPWAR010000041.1, read on the forward strand.
TAAGAGAGACTATCACGTAGGAACCGTACCTTAGCTTGAATTGATGCTGACAGTTCATTTGATATAGCAAAGGTTGCCGTTATCTTTCCTGTAGATAGCCGTTTGATAAGTGTAGTATCATTAACGGTGATAGTATCAGCCTTAAGTGTATTAGAGGTTCCTAACCAACAGGTATGATGTAGTACTGGCTGTCCATCTTTGTCATGTAAAGTAAGATAGACGGCTGCAGTATCCTTGTCATTATCCTTATTCTCACGCAGGACGGAAAGAACTGGAACAATGGATAGTACTGGACGGAATTTTTTACCCAAAGATGTTACATCAGGCTTTAGGTTTCTACTTGCAGCAATACTGACAGGCTTGTTGAACATCCTACGGGAAGCTACAAGGCGGACAGCATCTGTTTCATCATCATAATGGTAACTGCACTCCCATCGGACTTTGGTCCAGTCTATTGGCGAAGTTGTCGTAATAACAAAATTAAGAGATATTGAATCCTCCTCGCTCACATCAGCCATATAGTCATATGCTCCTTTGATAATTGTATCAGCTGGAAGAATGATACGTTTAATGATGGTTTCTCCATGAATATCCTGCCGTGTGACAGTAAGCATGACATCATCAGAGGTTTTTTCCTTTGTATAAGGGGCATGAAGCTTTACCTTACCTGTACGGTTGAAGACAGCAACATCGCTTTCACCCTCAATGTAATCAGCTTTGCTGTCGTATACTTTCAAATCAGATGAAAGATACTTGTCCTTACCAACTGGTAAGGAGGTATAGGTAATGATTGGATTCCAAAGCACTTTGTCATTATCTCCATCATATCTGGACTGAAGACGGAAGAAAAGTCTGTCACCAGCCTGTACACTACAATGAAGATTATGTGTTTTACTTCCAGCCTGCAACAAGGAGTCTCGAATCATGAATCCCTCATTCTCATGCTGTATACTATATATGATACCATCACCTTGGCTACTTATCTTCTCAATCGTACTCTTAATATTGACTGTTCCGTCAAATGGTGCACGCCACATACGAACAGCATCATTCAGCGGATTTTCCTTTTCCAAAGAATCACGAATGAGCCTGTAGTCTGGTACGAAATGGCTGTCTATGGCAGAACCTTTCTCTATAACAGGATTAGCTGTAACACCACTTTTTGGAGTAAAGACAGGCTTCCCATTTATTATATGGTTAAAATAGACACGTCCATTTACGGCTATATCCGTAAGGCCGTCACTGTTAAAGTCATAGAGAAAGGTACTTGTTCTGTCCTTACCAGTTGTACGAGTATAACTGATACCCGCAGACCCCTTAGTTTTACCGACTTTACCTATCTCAGCTGCAACTTCAGCACTAATGGAGAAACTTTTACTCTTTCCTTCTGAGAAGGAATTAACCCCTTGTATTGCGATAGGGTTACTAAAGGATGTCTTTACAGCATCAGAATTCAAGTTCTTACGATAGAACAGTTTGCCATACTGTTGAAAAAGTTTATCAGGCAACCCATCACCATCTATGTCGACAAAAGCAACTTTACCTATATTTCGACTCGAACTGTGCGTACCTGTCGTTCCGACATTCAGTGTTCCGATAGTAAGACCGAAGCCGAAAAACATACCCATACCTACAGATTTACTTGAGGAGTAACCAGCACCCAGCATACTGAGATTATCATTACATCCACGAACAGAGTGTTTCAGTAATGATTCATAGTCGTCAGATTGAGTTTTCCATAATTCTGCCTTAGAAGAGAAAAGCCCATTTTTGAGGTCATTATAATAGTCAAAAGATTGTGTAGCAACCTTACCATCCCTACTATCGTTCTGATTAATGCTCTTTAGCAGCATTTTGCCAAACGGTCCTTCTTCATAGTTTAAGGTATAGCTGCGGAGCTGTTGACCATTATTCTTCACCGTGACCTTACGGAGTAGCCCTTT
>NZ_JAPWAR010000042.1:0-10746 GCF_041433025.1 Prevotella sp. 20925_1_30
TTTCATCTATACATTATTAATTATGGATTTGATTATTCCCAATAAGAATCAAAGGTATGATCTCTGTAAATCTCACAACGATTTCGTTCAAAATTGAGTATATTAATATTATAGCCTATTTTCTCATAATGCATTAAATACGGAAACAAGTGCTTCCAACCTCAGAGGATATAGCCAAAAAGTTGGAAGTGCTTATCAAAGAATGAATGAAGGGAGATATTACAGAGTCGGAATATCTCCCTTTTGATTTACTACTTCTTGAACTTGCCGCCTTTCAGGTCGCTCCCCACCATCCGCTTATTGATTTTTTCACGGAGTTCGTCAAGAAAATAAGTGCGACTGTCATCTTTGCGATGCTTTATATTCATATATACGTTGTAGCAGTTCTTTATCTCCACTCCGAAGATTTCAGAGAGTGTGTGCCAATTCCTCCATACCAATTTCTCCATTACTGATACAATTGCAGGTGTCGAGAGCATACAAGAGTTCGACTAAATAATAAACAGAAATACCAGAAGACAATGATAAAATTGTTACTCCAGCAAAAAAATGAAACTTAAATGTCGTTATTTTCATTGCCTGATGTTTTTGCAGGCTAAGTTTGAAAGATTGTTTAGGGCAAAATAACCCTCAAAATGCAAGTAATATTTATGTAAAACTTATAATGAATCAAGATATTGCTTAGGTTTCATCCTGTGATATTTGCAGAAAGCCTCTGTGAAATGACTGAGGTTAGTATATCCAACTTTATAGCCTACTTCTGACACCGAGTAGAGGCGAGTGGAAAGCAGTCGTTTTGCCCATTCCATCTTTTCGGATAGGGCATATTCTGCGATGGCTTTTCCAATAACCTGCTTGAAGCACTTTTGTAATTTGGAACTGCTCATATTGGCTTCACGCGCCAATTCGGGAATACTCGGTACATTACTGAGACTTTGAAGAATCTGGCGACGAACACGGAATACTGATTCAACATCATTCAAGTTTAGGTTGGCAAGAGATTTTACTTCCGAACGTTTTTCGAGCTTTTCAAGGAACATTGTCAGTAATTCCATAGTTTTTCCATGCAAATGAAGCGTTGAAAAAGGATTGTCGATTTCAGTTGTAGACTTAATGTTATCCAAGACCTGTTGCATTGCAGGTGTAATGGTCTCAAACAAATAAAAAGCCTTGTCCGATTGGAGAAGCCGACCGATATAGGTTTCATGTGCTGCATCAATCTTTTCAATCCAATCCTTATTGAAAGTCAGTGTAATATTTTCATATCGTTTCTTTGGAGGAAAACTCCACTCAGTCGGGATACTACTTGAAGGCATGAAAATGCCATCGAGCGTGTCCACTCCGACCGTTTTTGTACTTGTTCCAATTATCTGCTCGTGTTTATGCTCATTGATATAGAACATGACAGGAATCCATTTCGAGTTTTCTACCGAGCGACGTATCATAGTTATCGGCTCGTATGCTACGAAACTGATATAAGTCAATGTTAGCCATGGCAGAGGATAATATTGTTTGAAGAATCCACTACCAATAGAAGAAGGAATGGTAAATCCATCGTTTATTACTGATGTGCCAAATTGTTCGGCAACCATCTCCATCCAATCTTCAGGCTTATTAATTGCACAAAATTCTATGGTCATTTTATCATGTCTTTTTGCAAAGTTACAAACAAACACGGATAAAAACTTGAATTTTTGCAAGTTTTTATCCGTATTACTCTTAAAAAAGAACCAATAGCTCCATGAGAAATGTTTTTAATGAGAGTTTACTCAAATGCGACTAAACTTGAAGGAACTCCTATGGCAGTAACAATTGGCTTTTGCGAGCATTCGCCTGTCTTGGTATTGTAGGTGTAATACCCCGTACCATTGTTACATATCATTCCAAAGACGATGAAGTCCTTGTAGCGAGTTATAGCAAAAGAGCCATTGCTATCGGTCATTGGCAAATCAAGTTTTTCGATGGTTTTGTTCCAAATGTCGATTTTCACAGGTTGGAAGTCTTTCTTGAGTATTCCAAATTCTGTATCCGTTACTTTCACGCAACTATACACAATACCATTACCTGCATAGAAAGACTTAATCATATACTGCCCTGTTTTGCCTATTCCTTTTATGGTTGTCTTCGATAGGTTGAACAGATAATCGCTATCCCATTTGTCGCTTCCTTTGCGGATACGCAGGAAACCTTCCTTATCGGCAACATTGAAGTTGTTACCCGCACTGTAAAAGTAGATGTCACCCCGCTCGTCTATGAATGCGTCAGAATGGCGGAACAATCCTACAACACTTGTGCGGTTATCTTTGATAACTTCAGTCTTTTTCGTCTTGAGGTCAATGATAGCTACCTCTGCTCCAGTACCCGGTACGGAGGTATGAGGCGAATTGAGCTGATTGAGGGCAACATACATCTTTCCATCACGGATGACATTACAGCCGGGATCAGGATTGTTGTCTTGAACCGCATAAGACGAGAGGTCAATTTCATCTTCCTTTTGCAATGTTGAAGTATTAATTAACGCAATTTTTCCACGTCCGTGCAAAGCAACGTATGCCCGCTGTTCATCAACGAAGTTAATTTCTCCGGGTTGAGCCATCTGTTCAAATGTCATAGTACCTGCTTTTATCAGTTCTCCATGGGCACCTCTTATAAACTTATGTATCTTATCCCCGAATTTCCCTTCGGGTACAAGCACTGTATTACCCTTAGCAAAGAGGTAGCAACCGAACCCGAATTCAAATGCTTTCTTATTGTCGGTTGCTTGAGGAGTCAAATCACTGAATGTCCCTACATAAGCACTTTTGTCCACATAATGCACAAAGGTGAAATGTTGCTGAACCTCTTGAGGAGTAGGCGTAGGTTCATCATTTTTGTTACAAGATGTCAGCCCTATGAAGCCGACCAGCATAGCAGAAAAAGCTATACGATTGAAAATAGTTGTATTCATCTTTTTATATTTGTTAAATTAGAAAATTCCTTTTGAGAAGACATATCTGAATTTGAGGTGAAGTGTCCGTCCTGCCAATGGTTGGCGGAATTGGTCCCAAACTTCTTTGTTCATTATATTATGGCATTCCAAGGCTACGGAATATTTGCTTTTGTAGGTCAACAATAGCCCTATGTCATTGACGAAACTGCGGGGAATACGTCGTTTCTGTAATTCGGTAAGTTCCCAGAAGTAGAAGAACTCCTCAGTAAATTTGCCGTCCCAGAAAGCCTTGACATACCAATTCTTGAATAATCGGTTGCTGTGATACTCCGCCCCGAAGTTGGCGAACAAATAGGGAATGTTCGGCAGTCGCAATCCTTTTGTCGGATTGGGGGCTTGGGTACCGGGTAAATAGTTCAAGACATCACGCACATCCTGATAAGTTAGATTTCCGTAGGCATAGACCGTTGGCGATATGTCCAATTTTATTTCGGTTTCTATACCTTTAATATGTACCTTTTCTGCGTTTACATATCCGGCTGCCATGTGCTGTTTCATTAGTTTTATCATATCGCTTACCTGCATATAAAAGCCGTTCACTTCAAACTGCAATCGCGATAATCCGAGGACATCATTTTTGTCTATTAAGAACCCCAGATTGAAGTTGTGGCTTTTCTCTGGTCTCAATCCGGCTGCAGGAAAGGTGATGATACCATCACCGAATAGTTCTTGTGAATTGGGAAGGCGTATTGCCCGCTGGTAAGATGCTTTCAAGTGAAAACCTCTGAAGGGCTCGTATTTTATTGCCTCTATCCAGCCTATTTGTGAGGTCGTATTGTTCTTTTTCTTCGGAGCCTCAATCAGCTCGTATGAAGTCAAATCTTCTATCTCGGAATGGAGGTGGAAATACTTTGCGGAGAGCATATTCGTCAGTTTCTTATCAAAGAGTTTTGACTCCCAAGTCAACCCCGAAATGATACTGGTCTTTTTGCTGGGAAATCCTCCGATAACAAAACCTGCATGCTGACTTGCAATGTTGTCGCTCGGTTGTCTTCTGGCGTAGTTAATAAGTGTGTTCAGATTCAAACTGTGATTGGCGGACAACTTGTAATCAAAATTGATACGTTCATTGATTTCCAAGCCTTTGTCATTTGAGTTGTGAGGAACATCTCCTGTTTCTCCCTGCCCATTTGGACTCGGATATATGTTTCCTTCGAAATCGTGATTAACTCGTGCCGTATCCACAAAATTGTTTGTTGTATGTGAAAGGGAGAAATGGGACTCAAGATTAAGGCGGTCGTTCAGCATTCCGCTTTTTATCAGTTTGTTTTCCAACATAAACATTCCTGATTGGTTTTCGGCATGTTGTATGTTTTTTAAGATACCTTGGATTTCATTGAAACGATTGTAATACCCGAACTCGGTACTAATCTCATCGAACCAAAGTTTCGTGAAAGCAATTTTTCCCTTCAACATATACGAACGAAAACGGTCATGGTCACGTCTTACCAACAGATTTTCTCTCTCGGGAACTCTGAAAGAGTAGTCATTCTTTGCAGATGTATAATAACCTCCCGCACCGAGTAGAATGCCACTCTTTGGAAAATTCTTGCGAGAGAAGACACTTCCTTTGTGTGTTTGGTAAGATCCGAATTCATACGAGGCATCTAAATAATCCGTACTAAACTCTTTAGTAACGATATTGACGGCTCCCCCCAATCCATCACATCCGAAACGGGCGGGTATGATACTCTTATAGACTTCTATTCTTTCTATAATGTCTATCGGAATTTCATCAAGAGAAAAGGCCCCGTCAGAAGTACTCATTGGTATTCCGTCCCATAAGATTTGAATGCGGTTTCCTTCCAATCCATGAACAATAATTCTCGAACTGCTTCCCAAACCGCCGGTCTGCCCAACTTTCAAACCTATGGTTTTATTCAAAACGGTTTCTAACGAAATAGATCTGCCTTGAAGTTCTTTCGCATTTATTACAGAAACTGCTTCAGGCGACTCTCTGAGAACTTGTGCTTTTGTTTTTCCGAAGACCACTACATCTGCTAACTCTGTTGATTCCGGGAGTAGTCTTATGGTATAACGCTTCCCATTTGCAGTAATCGTATCGGTAATGGTCTGATAACCAACATAACTTACCATAAGCATAAGTTTTTGATTACTTGATGCACTTAGTTTTGCAATACCTTTCCTGTTTGTAGTCGTACCATTTGTGTACGTTGGAGCATTCAAACCTTTCCAATGTACGGCGGCAAATTCTATACTGTTCCCATTTTCTGCATCAATAACTTTTATTTCTGTTGGTTGCAGTTGTGCAAACATAGGAAAAGACCACAAAGATAGAAAGCCGACAAGGAGCATTCTTTTGTATAAATGGACTATTGAGCTGATTGACATATCATATTTGTTTGTGAGATTCTGTGCAAAGGTACTTACCTGCCGAGCAAATAAATAACCCTATTATCCACGCTTATACCCCTGTTGTGTTTATATGCGAGCAAATTGTTGTTTTGGGGCAGTGTAATGCTTATTGGGGGTATTTTATTCCTGCTTGTTGCCGTACTTTTGCAGCAGAAAAAATCAAAACGACACATATATGGATAAACAAAAAGTCAGACCTCTTGATGAGGAACGGGAGAGCCGCAGCCTGCTCTCCAATGCAGTGGTCATATTGCACCTTATTTTAGGTACACTCCCTATACTGCTGGTAGTGTGGGCAGTGGACAAACTGATGAATGGCACACTCTCTCCCATAATAGTTTGGGGTATTGGAGGAATAATGATACTATTTGCAATGCTTCGAGGCGTATTCTATGGAACCTCGATTTGGCGCGCACACCGGTCGGCTTACAATGCCCTTACACGATTGAGGTTGCGTATCATAAGTCATTTGCAGCGCTTGCCGCTCGGTTTCTTTCAAGAACGGAAAGTTGGCGACTTGGTGAATATTATTAACCACGATGTGGAACAAATTGAAATTTATTTAGCACATGGATTACCCGAAATCCTTTCGGCTACTCTTTTTCCAGCCTTACTCTGGGTAATCATTATGGTGTTAGACTGGCGTTTGGGGTTGTCGCTCATTTCTCTTTTGCCTGTGGCATTTCTTCTGCAAATGGCTGTCAAAACACTTTGGGGAAAGAGCTTTCAACACTTTATGGAAAGTACGCAAAAAATGTCGGAAGACCTTTTGGAATATGTGGCTACCATATCGGTAATCAAAGCCTTCAGTAATGAGGAAAACAGAACGGAACGGGTACTTGGGGGTATGCGCGACTATATCCGTTGGGTAAAGCGGAGTATGTTTAGCGTTACCGTTCCCATGACATTGATAACGATGTTCTTGGAAGGTGGTATCGTGGTAATGACTCTTATTGGACTATGGATGATGAGTTCGGGCGAATTAACTGTAGCTCGTTTTATCCTTGCCTTGATATTGGGCGGTTTGTTCTCGTCCTCTTTTGCTAAGTTGGCTACTTTCCAACATTTCCGAATCGTCTATGGTCAGTCGTTGGCAAAAGTACAGTCCATTACAGAGGTACAGACAAAGGAAACTGCTGACAAGAAAACGGATACGACACAAACGGATGTTTGTTTCGAGCATGTTACATTTTCCTATCCAAACAAGGAAGACAATGCGCTGAAAGATGTATGTCTTCAATTTCCGAAAGGAAGTCATACAGCTATCGTCGGCGAATCCGGATCGGGAAAAACCACATTGGCAAGTCTGATGATGGGGTTCTGGCAACCTCAAACAGGTACTATCCGACTAGGAGGAGAGAATATTACGGAACTCTCCGAACGTAATATCGCAGATTATTTTTCGATGGTACAGCAGGAGGTTTTTCTCTTTAACACAACTATTCGGGACAATATCCGTATAGGAAAACCTACCGCCACACAAAAGGAAGTGGAAATGGCAGCAGAGCGTGCTCGTATTCATGATTTTATCATGGGCTTGCCGAATGGTTATGATACGCTGGCAGGCGAAGCCGGCGTAAAATTTTCTGGCGGAGAAAAACAGCGTATTTCCATCGCCCGAATGTTGCTCAAAGACTCTCCAATAATTATTCTCGATGAAGCCACTGCCGCATTGGACGGAGAGAATGAGAAACTAATCCAAGAAGCTCTTGATGAATTGCAGCGCAACAAGACCGTCATTACCATTGCTCACCGTCTCAATACTATTCAGGATATGGAGCGTATTGTTGTGATGGACAAAGGGCAGGTTGTGTCAAAAGGAACACACCAAGAACTGATGAAAGTCTGTTCTCTGTACCGCAATATGACGGAAACGCAAGAGCAAGTAAGTAAATGGCAATTAAAAGAAGAGGAGGAATAAGAATGGTACGCAATATACTGAATGAATTGACCGCTAGCGGAGTTCGGCATCTAATTATCTCCGCACTGTTTTTCGTGGTTTATGCCCTTTGTGGCACGGCGATAATGCTCACAGTCTTGTTTCTCATCGACTGTCATATACATGGAGAAAGCATCTCTTTCATTTCGGCAGCATGGGTACTCGGTAGTCTGCTGGTCTTGAAAACCATATCCAATGCCATTGCCGATATGAGTAAGCATTTTGCCGGATTTGATCTTGTGGAACGTATCCGCGAGAAAATCATACTGAAACTGAAAATGTTCTCACTCGGTTTCTATACCAATGAGCGTCTGGGAGAGATAAGTACAATCATTCACAAAGACGTTGATAATATGGAAATGGTAGTAGGACATCTATGGACACGGATGTCTGCCGACTTCATTGTAGCTCTAATACTCGGTATTGGACTATTTTGTGTGGATTGGCGCATGGGATTGACAATGGTAGCCATTCTCCCCATTGCCCTATTTTCTCTGTATCGGGGTATTCGCTCGGGAATGAAAGCACAGGAGGAATCACAGGATAATCTGGCAGATATGGTCAGCCTCTTTGTTGAATATGTCAAGGGTATCCCAGTTTTGAAAGTATTTGGAGGAAAAGGAATGTTCCGTGACAGACTCGACCACTCTGTTAGTGAATTTGGTGAAAGCAGTAAGAATATTTCTCGTTTGGCAGCTGTAAGTGTGGGCAGATACACTTTTCTGATAGAATTGGCTTTCGCTCTGATGGCTACAATCGGTCTTTGGTGGACACAGCAGGGGGAACTTTCTCTTTTCGCTTATTTAATGTTTATCATCGTCTCAAAAGAATTCTACAAACCTTTTGTCAATATGGAGAATCATTGGTTGAATTATATCAAGGTAAAAGATAGTTACGGACGCATTTCCCATTTATTGAATGCTCCTGTTATCACCAATCCTGAACAGCCGAAAACAGCAACCCATTTCAATCTTTCCTTTGACAAAGTGGATTTCCATTATGAGAAGGAAGGTTTTGAGATGAAAAATCTCACGTTCCATGTTCCCGAAGGAACAGTAACGGCACTTGTTGGCTCGTCAGGTTCAGGTAAAACAACCATTACCAACCTGTTACTCCGTTTCTGGGAACCGCAGACCGGCAGTATCCGTATCGGTGGTTTAGACATTCGAGAAATGGACTATGATTATTTACTCGGTAAAATCAGTGTGGTGATGCAGAATGTTATTCTCTTTTCAGATACCATTGCCAATAATATCAAAGTAGGCAATCAACATGCTACGCAGGAAGAAATCGAAGACGCAGCACGTAGGGCGATGATACACGACTTTATCATCAATCTGCCAGAAGGTTATGAAACAAAAATCGGAGAAAACGGTTTGGGATTATCTGGAGGTCAGAAACAAAGGCTTTCAATCGCCCGTGCGTTCCTCAAAGATGCTCCCATCATTCTTTTGGACGAGATAACAAGCAATGTTGACCCTGTCAATGAATATAAGATACAACAGGCAATGTCTTCCCTTATCCAAAATCGCACAGTCTTGGTCATTGCCCATCATTTGCAAACCATCCGTAATGCTAATCAAATTATTGTGATGGACAAAGGACGACTTGTAGAGAATGGGACACATGCAGAACTTGCCGCAAAAGACGGAATGTACTGCAAATTGCTGTCTATGCAATAACCTAATCAATAAAAAATATGGAGGTATGGTATTTGAACCATACCTCTTTTTTGCCATTTCCATCCATATCAACGCCACAAGTACGCAGTTATCTACAATTGCTAACACATACTATTTCTTTGATTTACCTTTGTCCGTGTACCGCTGTTGGTGTCATTAAAAACATTGTAATATGGACGAAAAAATCAAAGACCAAGAAGAATGCTACTGCCATCGATGAGTCGAAGATTGATTGGAAGCAACTCGACGATCTCGGTCTTTCCCGTGAAAGATTGGAACAGAGTGGAGAATTGGAAAAGATGCTCAATTGGCAGAAGAGCAATCTCTTGACGATTGCCGTACCTTTTGGAGACACTACTATCTACACCGAAACTTGCCTTCCGCACGGACGATAGCGGTAATATCGGTTTAGCAATTCATCCTTTGAGAAAAGAGCCACAGCTTGACTTTCCCTATATGGGCTATAAGTTCTCTCCCGAAGAAAAGGAGGCACTTCTCACTACGGGCAATCTCGGTAAAACTATCGAAGTTGCTCCCAAGAACGCTGAACCTTTTTCTGCTTACGTCTCTATCGATCCGCAGACCAACGAAATTATAGCCCTGCGTGCCGACCGTGTGAATATCCCCAAGGAAATCAAGGGCGTGACACTTTCTGATGCACAGTACAAAGACCTTGTGGAAGGTAAAGCCGTGAAGGTGGAAGGTATGACTGCCAAGAGTGGTAAGACCTTTGATGCAACTTTGCAAGTCAATGCCGATCGAAAAGGCATTGAGTTCATCTTTGACAAGTAATGTGCTCCAGCAACGGCAGTCTATGACCATCAACCGCAATGACAAATCCACATCTATTTCCACTCAGATGGATAGCCTTATCCCTGCACCCAAAATCAGTAACCTTACGCAAGGAATGTTTGTGGGGGCAGTATCAGACAACTTTGATGAACGCATCAACCAGAAGATTTTTCATGCAGAGATTGTGGTGGACAGTGTCAAGGTATCTGCCGAGATGAAAGCCTACCCACCCATACCTGTGATAGCAGACTTTACAAACGAAAATGGCTCCGACGCTCTCAACGAGACCATCGAAGCCAACTATAAACGTGTAAAAAAAGAGATACTAACACTTGTTGATAATGAGATTAGAATAATTAAGACCACTCCAAGTTTATGTCATCTAATAAAGAATGGAGATTAGTGAAGCCTAAGTTCAGAATCCCGTATTGGTAATAGAATCTGATATACAATAAATTCAATTAGATATAAAATAAATAAGACATCCTCTTCTACTGTGTTTGATCAATATGAATATGCTTAATCTAATGATTCTGGTTCATCTTCATTTATATTTTCAGAAGCTGCGGCATCAAAAGCTAAAAATACTTCTAAAAATGCAGTTTCACGAAAGAAATAATTAGGGGCATCGGTCAGTTTATCCTCCATAAAATGAAACCCCCAATTGGCGTACTCCTCCATTGTCTGCATAAGCATGTCAACCGCTTTTCGTGATGTCATTTCTCCTTTTTCCAAAGCAATGAAATCAATGTCGGTACGGGAAACAAGAGCGGTGAAAATATACTCCCGGAGTTTCGGATAGGCTTTTCGTCCTTTGACAGAGTCTAAATTGCCCCAATACTGAATGGGCTGTCCGAAAGTCTTGCGTTTTTGTGTGTCCTCTATGAGTGGTCGCTTTTGGTTGAAATAAAGTCCCATAAAAAATGCGACAATGAATATTTCATAACCACCACCAAAGACTTTTCCTC
>NZ_JAPWAR010000043.1:0-10598 GCF_041433025.1 Prevotella sp. 20925_1_30
AAAGGGCTACTCCGTAAGGTCACGGTGAAGAATAATGGTCAGCAGCTCCGCAGCTATACCTTAAACTATGAAGAAGGACCATTTGGCAAAATGCTGCTAAAGAGCATTGATCAGCACGATAGTAGGGATGGTAAGGTTGCTACACAATCCTTTGACTATTACAATGACCTCAAAAATGGTCTTTTCTCTTCTAAAGCAGAGGTATGGAAGGCCGAAGGAGAAGATTACGAGTCATTCCTCAGCCATTCGGTTCATGGGTGTGATGACTATCTTAGTCTCCTTGGTGGTGGAGCTTCGAAAAGCCGTACTACAGGTAGGGGAATAATGATAGGTGTTGGTTTCACTGGTGGAACAGTAAACGTCGGTCCATCTTTCTCTAATAGCAAAAGTTCAAATACAGGTAAAGTTGCTTTCGTAGATATTGATGGTGATGGACTGCCTGATAAGCTTTTCAAACGAGGTAACAAACTTTTCTATCGTAAAAACATGAGTGCAGATGGAAAGGATTTACTCTTTGGTAAAGCGTTACTGATACCAGGAGTAAACTCTTTCTCTGAAGGTAATAGTATCAGTCGTTCTCTTAATGCAGATGCTGCTGTTGAAGTTGGTATTACAAATAAACTTGGAGCTTCTGTTGGAATTTCCTATACCCATTCAAAGGATCAGGACAAGACAACTACCTATCTTTATGATTTCAACAGTGATGGACTTACAGATATAGCCGTCAATGGTCAGGTATATTTCAATCATATTGTAGACGGAAAACCAGCATTTAGTCCTGCAAGTAGTGTAACTGCCAATCCTATTATTGGTGAAGGGGCGCCTATTGATAAACATTTTATACCAGACTATAAGGTTATCCGTGACTCCTTGGAAAAGGAATATCCACTGAATGATGCCGTCCGTATGTGGTGCGCACCTTTTGCTGGCAGGATCAACATACAAAGTACTATAAAGAAGCTTAGCAATCAAGGTGATGGTATCATCTACAGCATTCAACATGAGGGTGACGGTTTCATGGTTCGTGACTCTTTATTGCAAGCTGGTAGCAAAACCAACAATCTTAATTGTAATGTAAAGGTAGGCGACCGTATCTTCTTCCGTCTTCAGTCTCGATATAATGGTGAGGACGACAGGGTTCTTTGGAATCCTATAATTACTTATACCTCTTTGCCTGTCGGCAAAGATAGGTATCTGTCGGAAGACTTAAAAACATATAGCAGCAAAGCTGATTATATAGAGGGTGAAAACAATGTAGCTATCTTTAATCGTACTGGTAAGGTTACGCTCCATGCTCCTTATATGAAAGGAAAGACTTCTGATGATGTTACACTTATCGTCACACGCTTGGACCATCATGGTGAAACAATTGTTAAACGGCTTATACTTCCAGCTGACAGTATAGTCAATGGCTCCTATGACTATACTGGTAACATAGATGAGAAAGATTCTGTTTCATTCTTCTTCGAAATCAAGACCACTTCTCCCCTCGATTGGACTAAGGTACAATGGGCAGGTAACTATTTCTATGAGACGGATCAAGACCGTGTACGTTTTGTGGCATCTCGTAGGATGTTTAATAAGCCTGTCAGCATCGCAGAGCGTAAAGACCTAAAACAGGATGCAACGGTACGGAGTAGAAAGTACAGACCAACGCTTTCTATTGTTCCTATGCTCTCTGTCGTACGCAAGGACAATAGAAATGATATAGATACAGCTACTGTCTATCTGACCTTACACGATAAGGATGGAACTCCTGTGTTGCATCATACCTGTAGGTTGAACGCATCCAATACGCTCAAGCCAGATATCATCACTATTACAGATACCACACTGATCAAACGATTGAGTTTAGGCAAGATAACGGCAACCTTTGCCATAGAGAATGAATTGGCAAGTGTGAGACAGGCTAAAGTAAACTTCCTTCGAGACAGTCTCTCTTATCAGAGTGCAACATCAATGGTAGTAACAGGTGAACAACGTGTACTTGTTGATACATTAGAGGCTTGTGTTTTCTCTGGGTATAACTCTATTGATTATGGGAGGCTCTACCGAGGATGGGGACAATTTGCTTATAACGGCAATAAAGCTTATGCCTCCCAGCCAATAGAAGTATCAGCACTGACCATTGACAGGGATAAATATAAGGATATAGCTGAGCATTATAAATCCACGCACGATGGCAAGCAACTTGCAAAGAGTCTTACTCCTGTCAATGAGCAGCGTTTCTTTGTGATGGGCTATGACACAAACAAGAGGATGTATATTGGTGGGTCAGAACATGTTTTTATCTCTTTAGATACAATTTGTAGCTCTCGTATCGGCGAGGATGCTATCATAATAGACAGTGTTCATTATGCTAAGAATGCAGGTGAATTGTCTGCCCCTGTGCTCATGAGTGAGTCAAAGAGTAATGGCTATGGTGTAAGCGGTGGAATCTCCTATGCAGGACTCAGTGGCAGCAAGAGTACACAGACTTCTTATAGCAAGGTAGCTCTAATGGATATCAATGGTAATGGTTACCCTGATTGGTTAGAGGAAGTGGATGGCAGTATTGTTACTCAATACACAAAAGCAACGGGTACACTTGGTGAAGATCGCATGAAATTAAATGTCAGTCGACCAAGATTCAAAGCAAGCTCTTCTACTGTCGGAGCAAATGGAAGTCTATCAAAACAGGCTTCGGCAAAGAACGCTTTAGCTATTAGTATCAACCCTAAACCACAAGACGATGAAACTCCAGGCGGTAGTGATACACATAATTCATCCAATGGTAATGCTATCTCCAGTGTGTCTGTGAGCGCTAGCGGAAACTTTACATCAGGAACGTCTCATACAGAGAGTGATTGGATAGATCTCAATGGTGACGGACTACCTGATATGCTCTTTGATGACAAGGTGAAGTTTGGTCTTGGATATAACTTTACAAATGAGGAGAGTAGTGGTGTAACTTCGTTGGAGTCTTCTGAAAATAGCACATGGGGTGCAGGGCTTGGTACATCCATTGGGGTACTTGGTAATGCTGATATTTCTTTCGGTGTCAACGGAACAAAGACGACAACCAAATATAATGTATCTTTTATAGATGTTAATGGTGATGGCTTACCTGATAAGATAACTCGCAGTGGTGAAAAGTTCACTATAATGCTGAATACGGGTTCTGGTTTTATTCCTTATTCCGAAGAGCAACAAGGTCGTTTCAATGAGTCATTGGCAACGTCCGTTTCTCAATATGGTAATTTTGCTGTCTCCATTCCAATACATATTCTGTTTTTAAAACTAAGGTTTACAGCTAAGGTTACCAAATCTTGGTCAAGTGGCGTTAGTTTTACAAGCGCAGCCCTGAGAGATATTGACGGTGACGGACTACCTGATCTTATCATATCTGATGGGGCAAAGCAGCTTGTTGTTTACCGCAACCTTACGGGCAGAACGAATATGCTCCGTTCCGTGACACTTCCTTTCGGCGGACATATCAATATCGGGTATGAGCAGACAACTCCAAGTTACGATTTGCCGGGACGTCGCTGGGTGATGTCATCGGTTGAGACGACAGGTGGATACAAGGAGAACGGAGCAGTACGAAGCAGGAATACTTTTGAATATAGCGGTGGCTATCGTGACCGTCGTGAGCGTGACTTCTATGGTTTCAAGCAGGTACGTACCAATCAGATAGACACTGAGAACGGTGACAGACTCTATCGTTACTCCGTACAGACCTATGGCAAGAACAGGGATTACTATGCGCATGGACTTGTTACGAGTGAGTATCTCTATACGGCTGAGGGAAAGAAACTGCAGGGCGCTGTCTACGACTACGACTTAAAGACACTCGCCGTTGGTAATAATACGACAGATGCTGTTGTCTTCCCTGCCCTAAAGACACTCGTTCAAAGTAACTTTGATGAAGCCAGTGGGGACAGTCTTTCGGTTGCTGTCAGCAATACTTACGATGACTATGGTAACCTACAGGGATATAAGGAGACAACAACAGCCTATAGCTTAGAGGCAAACATTAACTATCATAAGATAGCCGACAAGTATATTG
The DNA here is from genome assembly GCF_041433025.1 of Prevotella sp. 20925_1_30. Lineage (NCBI taxonomy): Bacteria > Pseudomonadati > Bacteroidota > Bacteroidia > Bacteroidales > Prevotellaceae > Prevotella > Prevotella sp. 20925_1_30. Next base: position 4,049 of record NZ_JAPWAR010000043.1, read on the forward strand.
TCAGTGTTCCGAGCCATATCGCTGTCAGCAGTGGCGGTAAGACTTATCGTGAACGCAGCACGAAGGTGGACGGTAACGGTGAGATAACGGAGATCGTACTTCATAATGGTGACAAGCCGTCTGTCTATAACATGACTTACGATGGCTATGGTAACATCACACGCATGACGAAGCCAGAGAACTATAACCATCAGCGTATGTTCTATGCTTATACCTATGACGACCGTTATCATAGTCTTGTGACAAGTGTCAAGGATGCCTACGGCTATAGCTCCAGTACAGCTTATGATGGTCTTTGGAATGCTCCGTCTGTAACGACCGACCTTAACGGGCAGAAGATGGAATACACCTACGATGCACTGGGCAGACAACAGACAATCCGTGCTCCGTATGAGATAGAGAGCGGTCAGCCATTTACTATCCGCTTTGAGTACTTCCCTGCAGAACGCAAGGCACATACCATCCATTATTCTAAGGAAGGCAACATAGATACCTATACCTTTGCCGACTCGCTGATGCGTGCCGTCCAGACGAAACAGACGGGCGTGGTCTGGTCCGGTGGCAGCAATCAGAAAGTCTCTATCGTCAGTGGAAGGGCTGTCATCGATGCCTTCGGACGTAACATTACAGTTTATTACCCAATGACGGAGAGCTATGGTAACATCGGCACTTACAACCATGCTACGGGTGATCTGCAGGCAAAGACAGAGTATGATGCGCACGACCGTACTATGAGTGTTACGCTTGCTGATGGCAGTGTGACACGTACGGCTTACTCTATCGGTAGCCATGACGGTGAACCGATGCTCCAGACAACAGTCACGGATGCACTGGGACGACATGCGGAGAGCTATACCGATGCCAAGGGACGTAACCGTGAAACGGTGCAGCATGCCCGTGGTGAGGAGATCACGGTGAAGTACAGCTATGACCCTGTCGGACAGGTGATGACGGTTCAGCATCCTAATGGCAAGGAGACGAAGTATGCCTATGACTTGCTTGGTCGGAAGCTGATGGTGAATCATCCTGATGCAGGTGAGACGGATATGACCTATGATGCGGCGGGTAACCTCCTGACGAAGCTCACGGCAGAGCTTAGGAAGTCGATATCTGACAAGGGTTACATCTCTTACACCTACGACTTCGAACGATTGCACGAGGTGCTTTATCCTGAAAATCTCTTCAACCGTGTTACCTATACCTATGGTAAGGCTGGCGATAAGTATAACCGTGCCGGTCGTCTTGCCCTTGTAGAGGATGCTTCGGGCGGTGAAGCCTATTACTATGGCAGACAGGGTGAGGTGACAAAGACCGTCCGTACAGTCATGGCGAGCGTGGCGGATATCAGGACTTATGTCTATGGTGCTACGTATGACAGCTGGAACCGTGTGCAGACGATGACTTATCCTGACGGCGAGGTGGTGACTTATCACTACAATGCTGCTGGACAGGTGGAGAGCATGACAAGCAATAAACAGGGACGTCAGAGCGTTATTGTTGACAGGATAGGTTACGATAAGGAGGGTCATACGGTCTATACAAAGCTTGGTAATGGCACGGAGACAACCTATACCTACGACAAGCAGCGTGAACGTCTGCAGGTGATGAACCTTACAGCGGATGGTCAGACTGTGATGGAAAATAGATATCGCTATGATGCTGTGAATAATATCCTCGGTATTACGAATGCTGCCAACCCAACGTCGCTTACAAAACTCAATAGGGCGAAGTTAGGAGGAAGGAGTTCGCATACGTATGAGTATGATGAACTGAACCGCCTTATTCATGCAAGCGGTAAGGCTAAGCGTGCATCGTATGATATGGTGATGTCGTTCGGACAGATGAGTGAGCCACTGACTAAGGTACAGAAGGTGGACTCAACAACAACTGCGAAGTCTTATAACTTTGCTTATAAGTATGAGGACAGCAACCACCCGACGGCTCCAACGCAGATTGGTCACGATCATTACACGTATGATGCCAATGGTAATCCTACGCTGGTAACGAACGACTCTACGAACACTACCCGTGAGATGTACTGGGATGAAGACAATCGACTGATGGTACTCTCTGATAATGGCAAGACGAGTCGTTATACTTACAACGCCGCCGGTGAACGTATCATGAAGAGTTACGGTACGATGGAAGGTGTGTATATCAATGGTGCACCGCAAGGAATCACGTTCCACGAGACAGATAACTTTACGCTTTATCCTGCCTCAATAATCAGCATTAACAAGAATCGCTTTACGAAGCATTATTTCATTGGTGACAAACGAATCGCCAGCCGTATCGGTACAGGCCTGTTCAACAACGTTTACGGGCGCAACGGCTCATACGTAACTGCTGGTCAGCAGGACTATGCTGAACGCATGAATCAGATTCAGAAGCAGAAAGAGGCATACTATAAGCAGCAAGGTATTGCCCCTGGAGTACCTACAATGAAGGGCGCATATGGTGACCCCGAGAATACAAAACGAGGGTATAACTCTATCATTGACACACTCGGCAACCACGATGTGCCACAGGGTTGGATTCAGACTCCACGCCCCAACACCACACCGAATACCAACCCCGGTCCGCCTGTAAGTTGGAATGACCCGAGTAACCCTGACGACCCGCAGGCTGGTTATGGTTATATTCCTAATGACACTACGAAAGAGGAAACTTTCTTCTATCATAGTGACCACCTTGGCAGCACGTCCTACATCACTGATGACCACGCCAACATCACCCAGTATGATGCTTACCTACCATACGGTGAACTGTTAGTTGACGAGCATAGTAGCAGTGAAGAGCTACCATATAAGTTCAATGGTAAACAGTTCGATGATGAGACTGGCTTGTACTATTACGGAGCCAGGTACATGGATCCCAAAATCTCCATGTGGTTGGGGGTAGATCCTATGATAGAGAAATATCCAGAAATCAGTCCATACATTTATTGTCATAATAATCCTATTGTCCTAATTGACCCAGATGGGAGACAATCCAAAGTACCACCAACAATTATTCAAATAATAGATTATGGTACCAAAAATAGTAAAAAATTCTCATCTTTAATGAAAGCTGCAAATGTAAATAAAGCAAATATTAATAGTGTTATTCGCTTTGGAAATGAGACTAGTACGGATCCTATTACGGGGCATATCCAAATAACGAAGGATAAAAGAGTAAAATTCCAAGTTATAAAATTAACACACGAATTATCTAATAGGGCAAATAAAGCTAAGCTTGCAAAAGCTACAAATGATGTTGCAAATAAGAAAATATCTCCAGAAGTTTATGCTAAGAAGATAATGGAGACAGAACTTGATGGTCAGATAAACCAAATAAAGGTTGCGGCTGATATTGGGTTTCAATATCCAGGAGAAGGAAATAAAAGAATTAATTCCTTAATTCAAAATTATTCTAAAAATAAAAATATAAACTTACGGAAGATATTATCTCCCAATACCTCACTCAGAAAAGATTATATCAAACAAGGTAAAGCAGTACGAAAACAATAAAAAATAGATATGAAAAGATTTGGCTTACTATTGATTGGCGTAATGCTTGTTATTACAACTAACTGTAATAATCAGCAGTTAAATAACAGATATTCATCGAATAACTTATCATTTATAAAGAATGATAAACTTCATTATAATATCCTCTTAGTCGCATGTGACACCTGTGTTCCTATTATGAATAAGGGCTATAGAGTGCGTGTTAAGCTGACAGATAAACAGAAAAGTATCGTTAAGAAAATAGAAAAGGAAATGTGGAGACACTTATTATCTGATAAAAAGACCGATTTTGCAGCAAATCTGATCCTCTATGATATTTATGATAAAGATGCTATTCTACTCTTTGGATTAGGCAACAATATAAGAGATTGGAGGAAAAATCTAAAACGGGATGATACATTGTTTTGGTTGAAGAAATTAAAATGAATTCGTATTGGTCATCAAATATAAAGCGTTATGAGGAATATTATATTCATTTTATCGATGCTTCTCATAAGGGCGGGACACTCCTAAAGCAGATACGAGCAATGGTAGGCTTTGGACAAAGAAAGTGAATTAATAAAAAATACTTATCAATGGAGTATGGCATATATTGCTCCATTGATAAGTTAAAGTTTTGATTTCCTCTATTAGATGATAAAGACAGGGAGAGTTATAAATAAAGAAGAAATGTCTGTGAAGTCCATCATAGCAGAAACTCTTATAAGCAAAGGAGTTGGACATATTCTCCCGTCAAGCTATCTAAAAAAAGCAACAGCAGAGGCTAGGCATAACTATAGTGTTGCTTTACATAAATCAGAAAAATTACAGTCACGTAGAACTCCTAACATGAAATTAATTAGAAATGCTAAATCAGCAATGAGAGAAGCGAGAGCATTATATGGGACTTTGGTCTCATTTACAACAGGGGTAGAGACGGTAAAAAAAGAAGTTGGAAAGAAAGTACAATCACAATTACCTAAAGATTATGGTGGTCAATAAAATGGAATACAAACAAGTTCGTAGATATTTTCTATTGATGATCTCTGGCTGTATTATATATTTATTCTACAGTATTATAGTTGTTTATTACGATACTCAAGCAATTAAATCGGGTCCAATTAAGTCATATAAAATAGTGTCAGAACATAGTGGTGCTATAAATATAACTTCATATATCATAGTACGTTATATGAGTAAGGAATACACTGTCACAGTAAGTAGGAAGGATATAAATGACGGGAATCTAAATAAAATTTTATACCATAATAAATGGAATGATACACTTTTTTATGATGAAAAAGAGGATATATATGTTAGGTTGGGAATTCTTTCATTAGGCCTGCTCTCAGTACTTTGCATGAGACTCTATATGAAAGGTTATCATGGAAATAAGAAATGAAGATTATTTTTGCCCTTTTGTTCTTGCTCTTGTAGAGAATGCTTCGGGCGGTGAAGCCAATTACTACGGTCGACAGGGTGAGGTGACGAAGACCGTCCGTACAGTCATGGCGAGCGTGGCGGATATTAGGACTTATGTCTATGGTGCTACGTATGACAGTTGGAATCGTGTGCAGACGATGACTTATCCTGATGGTGAAGTGGTGACCTACCATTACAATGCTGCTGGACAGGTTGAGAGTCTGACGAGTAATAAACAGGGACGTCAGAGCGTTATTGTTGACAGGATAGGTTACGATAAAGAGGGTCATACGGTCTATACGAAACTCGGTAATGGCACGGAGACTACCTATACCTACGACAAACAGCGTGAACGTCTGCAGGTGATGAACCTTACAGCGGATGGTCAGACTGTGATGGAAAACAGGTATCGCTATGATGCTGTGGATAATATCCTCGGTATCACGAATGCCGCCAACCCAACATCGCTGACGAAACTCAACAAGGCGAAGCTGGGAGGAAGGAGTTCGCATACGTATGAGTATGATGAGCTGAACCGTCTTATTCATGCAAGCGGTAAGGCTAAGCGTGCATCGTATGATATGGTGATGTCGTTCGGACGGATGAGTGAACCGCTCACTAAGGTGCAGAAAGTGGACTCAACCACAACTGCCAAGTCTTATAACTTTGCTTATAAGTATGAGGACAGCAACCACCCGACGGCTCCAACGCAGATTGGTCATGATCATTACACCTATGATGCCAACGGTAATCCAACACTGGTAACGAACGATTCGGCGAATACTACCCGAGAGATGTATTGGGATGAAGATAACCGACTCATGGTCTTAAGCGATAACGGTAAGACGAGTCGTTACACTTACAACGCTGCCGGCGAGCGCATCATGAAGAGTTACGGTACGATGGAGGGTGTGTATATCAACGGTGCACCACAGGGTATTACCTTTCATGAGACGGACAACTTCACACTTTATCCTGCAAGTATCCTCTCTGTCAATAAGAATCGTTTTACAAAGCATTACTTCATTGGTGACAAACGAGTTGCTTCAAGGATAGGAACAGGTCTGTTTAACAACGTTTATGGACGCAACGGCTCATACGTAACGGCTGGTCAGCAGGACTATGCAGAGCGTATGAATCAGATTCAGACACAGAAAGAGGCGTATTATAAGAAGGTGGGTGTAGCTCCTGGTGTACCGACAGAAAAGGGTGCATATGGTGATCCAGAGAACACAGGTGTAGGTTATAATTCTGTCCTCACAGAACTCGGTAACCATGATGTGCCACAGAGTTGGATTCAGACTCCACGCCCCAACACCACACCTGGTACCAACCCCGGTCCACCTGTAAGCTGGAATGACCCGAGCAACCCTGATGATCCACAGGCTGGTTATGGCTACATCCCTAATGATACCACAAAAGAAGAAACCTTCTTCTATCATAGTGACCACCTCGGCTCAACGTCTTACATCACTGATGATAAAGCCAACATCACTCAGTATGATGCTTACCTGCCGTATGGTGAACTCCTTGTAGACGAACACTCTTCATCCGAAGACTTACCATACAAATTCAATGGCAAACAGTTTGATGAAGAGACTGGCTTGTACTATTATGGTGCAAGGTACATGAATCCTATG
>NZ_JAPWAR010000044.1:0-9551 GCF_041433025.1 Prevotella sp. 20925_1_30
GCGAACAAAATCAAAATTGTTCGCGAACAATTCAAGAAAAGTTCGCGAACAATTTGGGAAGAGTTCGCGAACAATTTTTTGAGTTTCTTGTGCTATGTGTTTAATTGCTCTTACCTATATAATATGCGAGACCAATATTCCATATACCTTGCAGACCATAGCCTAGCTCTGAAGTGAAGCGGAGACGGTGGCTTCCAAGCTCTATGCCAACAGGCGATAATTGGTAGGCAAGTCTCATTTTATTCTCTTTGATATTAGGAAAGTTGCTACTTTTTGATATTAGTTGATAGTAGCTTAACCCCATCCCGACCTTTGAATATAGTGTAAAGTTCCTATTTCCGAGCCATGTGTAATGCACTTCTGGCATGATAGTCCATGCTTTACTCGATAATTTCAGTTCGTCATTAGGAAATATAGAGTAGAAAAGTCCTTCAAAAATAAGTCTGAAAGGGTTATCCTTCTCTTCTTCAGTCAATGGTCGATGTGCTCCTTTTGCAGCTGCTTCAGTGTAGCTAATATCTGCTCCTACCGCCCATCTCTTATTCAGATGATAGATATATTCCATGTTAAGAGAGCTGTTGATATTCTGAAACGAAGAGAATAATGAAGCATCATCCTCAAGTTGAAACTGTTTAACGTAATTGTTTCTAACACTCTTCAAATGTGGCTCGTCCCCTAATCCGAAGCTCCATATTAATTCGTGTTTGGGTTGTTGAGCGTTCAACGAGAGAGCAATACCAGTTAATAGTAGTACTAAGAATCTTCTTTTCATATTGTGATGTAGATTTTAATTATATTACTGCAAAGGTAATAAAATTACAGCTCATCGTTATTTTTTGTTCCATCTTTTGTTTGATGTGTAGGTGTGAAGAATCGTAATAGAGGCTCTTCTCCGTTCAAGAAGAGCCTTTCCTTGCCCTCAAAGAGGCGTCTTCTTTGGTTGAAGAAGCGCCTTTTAGTATTAGTAATAGCTATTACAGGGAAGAAAAGCGTACCTAATATGTATGATTTTTTATTGTTTTTATGTGGTATGTATATGATGTTTAAGAAAAAAGCGTTACTTTTGTTAGTCGCATAATCATTAATATGATATACTTTATTAAACGATCTGTTATATGGCTAAGACGTGCACAGTACTCTCGAGGGTTCGGTGTACAATCGCCTTGGGCATATAAGTTTATTCGTTATGTTGTGAATGAGCATTATCCATATTATAAGTATGCACAATTAAAGCAACAGGTCTATGGGATTGATAAGCGGGTTCGTAAACTTTGTAAACTCTATTTTCGTATAGCTAATTTCCAGCAACCTCATAGCTTTATAGACTATCTTCCCTCCTCCTCCTGTTATAAGATTTATGTATTGACAGGAGCTAAGAATACGCTTTATCAGTCTATTTCTCAAGGGATAAGACCTGAAAAATACGCACAAATACTTGATAAGGTGGGTGATAATACAATCGTTCGTGTTAGTTTAAGAGGTAACTATCGTGAGTTTATTGATAAAGCAATCGAACTACTCCCACCCACATCTGTCTTGATTCTAGAGCATATAAAGCGTGATAAAGAGACACGGGCATACTGGAAAAGGTTGATTGCTGACAATCGTACTGGTATTACCTTTGATTTATATTATTGTGGTTTAATCTTTCTGAATAAGTCCATGATAAAGCAAGATTACATTGTTAATTTCTAAAATGAAGCTATATACAAAGACAGGTGATGAAGGTATGACCTCCTTATGTGGTGGTAAACGAGTTTCAAAAGACGATATACGGGTAGAATCCTATGGAACTATTGATGAGTTGAATGCCCATATTGGATTGTTAAAATCGTATCTTCAATCATCTTCAATGAGTAATATTCGTAGTGGAGAACAGAATCAGCAAGAGTTGAAGTCTTCGATTGTTTCTTTCTTGGAAGATGTTCAGAAGGAACTTTTTGTGATAGGAGGAGAATTAGCAAAAGATAACTCAACTCTATCAAAACTACCTTCTGTAGCCTCCTTGGTTATAAGGTTAGAAGGAAAGATAGATGAGATGATGATGTCAATTCCAGCTCAACACGAATTCATTTATCCCGGTGGTAGCCTTATGTCAGCCCAATGTCACGTTTGTAGGACGGTATGTCGTCGTGCAGAAAGACGTATTATCACACTATCTAAAATAGCTCAAATTCCTGGAAATATATTTCCTTTTATGAATAGATTATCAGATTATCTTTTTGTTTTGTCACGTTATTTAAACATAAAGACTGATAATAGTGAAAAAACGTGGGAAAATGCTTGTAGATAGGAAATAATATATTACTTTTGCACGAACTAAGAACATGTAAAAAAATAAGAATATGTATTGGACATTGGAATTGGCCTCTAAATTGGAAGATGCTCCATGGCCTGCAACAAAAGACGAGTTAATCGACTATGCTATGCGATCAGGTGCACCTCTTGAGGTTCTAGAGAACTTGCAAGAGATAGAAGATGAAGGAGATGTTTACGATAGCATAGAAGATATTTGGCCAGATTATCCTTCTAAGGATGATTTCTTATGGAATGAAGATGAATATTAAGACATTAAAGCAAGAAAAGGTTACTCATAGGTAAGATGTGAGTAACCTTTTTTATTGCTCTAGAATACATTTATACCATAAATAAAAATTGCCTTTGATAGCAATAAACAACTACATCCTCCGTTATAAAAGCGTGTTTAAACGCTTATTTCTTATAATCATTCTGACGAGCTTAGCAGTAATTTCTGTCAAAGCACAGTTCGATCCGTCCTATAGTCACTATTGGGCTATGGAGCCATCGTTCAACCCTGCAACTGTTGGAAAAGATAATAAATTAAATGTTATTGGAGCCTATGCTTTAGACTTTGCAGGCTATGAGCATAATCCAAATACTTTCTATGTGGGGGGGGATATGCCTGTTTATTTCATGAAACAATACCATGGCGTGGGTGTGTCAATATTGAATGATAAAATAGGAGCTTTCACACATCAACGGATAGCAGGACAATATGCTTTTCGTAAGAACTTATGGGGAGGAATGCTGTCAGCAGGTGTGCAAGTAGGTGTTCTGTTTGATAAGTTTGATGGTAGTAAGCTAGATCCTGCGGAGGCAAGCGACCCTGCTTTGCTTACAACCGAAGCTAATGGAAACAGTTTGGATTTAGGTGTAGGACTCTATTATACCCATAAGAACTGGTACGCAGGAATATCTGTTCAGCATTTAAATGCCCCTTTGCTAGAACTTGGTGACAGAAACCAATTTCAAATAGATCGTACCTATTATTTGACAGGAGGATACAATATAAAATTGAGGAATCCGTTTCTAAGTATACCAATGTCTGTTTTGGCACGCTATGATGGTACTGCTTATCGGGCAGATATAACGGCACGTTTGGTCTATACGAATGATAAGAAAGTCCTATATGGGGGCGTCTCTTATAGTCCAACAAATTCAGTTACCGCTTATGTTGGTGGTACTTTTCATGGGATAAATGTTGGGTATAGCTATGAGATGTACACTGGTTCTGCAGCTTTTGGCAATGGTAGTCATGAGTTGTTTGTAAGTTATCAAACAGACATAAACCTTCAGAAGAAAGGTCGAAACAAACATAAAAGTGTAAGATTTCTATAAGAACGATATATGAAAACGAAGAAATGTATATTAACCATTTGTCTTAGCACACTATTTCTAGGCACTCTCACTGGCTGTTTTTCTGGTAAAACAGCATCAACGTCAGGTCGCGGTGGTGAGGTCACTGGTGTTGGTGGAGGTGGTAGCTTCCGTGAACCAACACCTTATGGTATGACCCTTGTAAAGCGTGGATGGCTGCACATGGGTTTAGACAAACAAGATTCTCTTTGGGGAAAGAAGACTCCTGTAAAGGATATATCTGTAGATGGTTTCTGGATGGATGAGACCGAGGTAACCAATTCCGAGTATAAGCAATTTGTAGAGTGGGTGCGTGATTCCATTCTTCGTACACGTTTGGCAGATCCTGCTTATGGTGGAGATGAAACCTATATGATTACAGAAGATAAGAATGGTGACCCTGTTAAGCCTCATATCAATTGGAATAAACGATTGCCACGAAAGTTCAATGAGGATGAGCAAAGAGCTTATGAAAGTATGTTTGTTACTAATCCTGTAACAGGGGAGAAGAGTCTTGATGCAAAACAGATGAATTATCGCTATGAGATTTATGACTATACAACAGCGGCTTTGCGTCGTAATCGTTTGAATCCACAGGAGCGTAATTTGAATACAGATATAAAGGTTGATCCTAGCGAAGTCGTGATGATTTCTAAGGATACAGCCTATGTTGATGATGAAGGAAACATTCACCAAGAAACAATCAACCGCCCATTAACAGGTCCTTGGGACTTCTTGAATACTTATATCGTTAATATCTATCCAGATACAACTTGCTGGGTAAACGACTTCCGAAACTCTGATAATGAGATATACTTACGTAATTATTTCAGCAACCCAACCTATAATAACTATCCAGTAGTGGGAGTTACATGGGAACAAGCCAATGCTTTCTGTGCTTGGAGAACGGAATATCTATTGAAAGGATTAGGTCGTGAGGCTCGTTATGTACAGCGTTATCGACTGCCGACAGAGGCAGAATGGGAGTATGCTGCACGTGGAAAGAATCAAGACGAGTTCCCTTGGGACAACCAGAATGTTAAGAATGGCAATGGTTGTTTCTATGCTAACTTCAAGCCAGATCGTGGTAATTATACGAAGGATGGAAACTTGATTACAAGTAAGGTGGGTATTTATGGTGCCAATTCCAATGGTCTTTACGATATGGCAGGTAATGTTGCTGAATGGACAAGTACCGTTTATACTGAAGCAGGTGTGGATGCGATGAATGACTTAAACCCACAGTTAGACTATAAAGCAGCTAAAGAAGACCCTTATAGACTCAAGAAGAAGAGTGTGAGAGGTGGCAGTTGGAAGGATCCTGAGAGTTACATTCGCAGTGCATGGCGTACTTGGGAATATCAGAATCAACCGCGTAGTTACATTGGATTCCGTTGTGTTCGTAGCCTCGCAAGTTCGTCTAGTGAAGCAGCAAAAGAGAATAAAAAAAGCAGTAAGAAAAGGAAAAGATAATGACACAGTATAGTAAATTCAACTTCATTTACCATCTACAAAAGTGGATGGATAGTGTTCCTGGACAAACATTCCTTAATTATGGATATAGTTGGGGAGCGTCAATTGTAATCCTTGGTGCCTTATTTAAGCTCACTCACTTACCAGGTGCTAATATCATGCTATACCTCGGTATGGGTACTGAGGTTATAGTGTTTTTCCTCTCTGCATTCGATCGTCCGTTTGATAAAACGGATGATGGTCGTGAGTTACCGACACATGTTACAGATGAATACTTAGCAGGGGAAGAGGGGACTAAGTCTACTTCTTCAGCTGTACAACCACAATCTCCTGTGGTCTCATCGGTAGATGTTGAGCGTGTACAGCAGGCTATGCCATCTGCTGATGACATAGCAGCTGCAGTTGTTGGACAACAGAGTAAGGCTATTGCAGATGCTCAACAACAAACGCCAGAGATGGTAGAGGCACAAACAAATTACGTCTCTGCATTGCAGAACTTAACAGAGATGTTGGGTAAGGTGAACGATCAGAGTCAGCGTCTTACACGTGATAGTGAAGAGATGGAGAACCTCAATCGTACTCTTACAGGTATTGCAAAGGTTTATGAAATGCAACTTAAGGGAGCAAGTCAGCAGATTGGTACTATTGATCAGATTAATGAACAAACCCGTAAGATGGCTCACCAGATAGAGCAACTTAATAGTATTTATGCCCGAATGATTGAGGCAATGACTGTTAATATGCGTGTTGCTGCACCAGGGGCAGCAACACCACAATCAACTCCTGAAAGCTTATAAATAGAAAGATGAAGGTAAGGGGAGGTTCTGTGAAATTGTCTCCTCAATACTAATAAATAAGATTAATGGCTATTAAAAAGAAAAAGGTTAGCCCACGCCAGAAGATGATTAACCTCATGTACGTTGTCCTCATGGCAATGTTGGCATTGAATATTTCTACGGAAGTACTCAATGGCTTCTCTGTTGTTGAGGAGAGTTTGAATCGTACGACGGGTAATTCTTCTAAAGAGAATGAAGCCATCTTTGGTGAACTAGACCAAATGATGCAGAAGAATCCACAGAAGGTTAAGGAGTGGTTTATGATGGCATCGACGGTTAGAGAGATGAGTGATTCTCTCTATAATTATGCTCAGTCATTGAAGGTTGCCATTGTTCGTGAAGCAGATGGTGAGAAAGGCGATCCTTTGCACATTGAAGGTAAAGACAATCTGGAGGCTGCTAGTTATATAATGTTGAACCCTGCTAATGGGCAAGGGCGCAAGTTATACAATGCGATCAATAGTTATCGCAGTCGAATCTTACAGTTTGTAACAGCCCCTCAACAAAAGAGTATTATTGCAAGTAACCTCTCAACGACAGTGCCGAAACACTCAATGGGGAAGAACTGGGAGGAGTATATGTTCGAGAATATGCCTGTTGCAGCTGCTGTAACATTGTTATCAAAGTTACAGAGTGATGTTCGTTATGCAGAAGGCGAAGTCCTGCACTCATTAGTGGCTAATGTTGGTTTGAAGGATTTACGTGTTAACAAATTGCAAGCATTCGTTGTTCCGAGTCAAACTCGTCTCTATCCAGGTGAGACCATGACTGCTCAAATGTTTATGGCAGCAGTAGATTCCACCCAACAACCACAAGTTTATGTTAATGGTCAACTAATTCAAGGGAATCAAGTGACCGTGAAAGCTGGTGCTCCTGGTAAGCATACTTTGAGTGGATACATGCTTATGAAGGATATGGCAGGTAATGTTTTGCGCCGTAACTTTACACAAGACTATTGGGTTACTGGTGGACCACAACCTAAGCAATACATTAATCCTAGTGGTATGCAAAAGACACCTCCTTTCGATGGGATGGCTACAATTGCAGCTGATCTGATGAATGTATTGTATGCTGGATTTGATAATCCAATCACCATAAGTATTCCTAATACTGCTCAAAACGATGTACAAGCAACGATGTCAGGAGGGACGCTTATTGCCCGTGGTGGCGGTCATTTCATAGCGCGACCATCAGCAGTCGGCAGTCCTGTTACCATTTCTGTATCAGCCAAGGGGCGCAAGGTCGGTGCCTATCAGTTCCGTGTTCGTAAGCTACCAGACCCATCTCCTTACATCGCTATGGGTGGTGATCGCTTTAAGAGTGGACCATTATCTAAAGCAGCCTTAATGGGTGCTCCAGGTATTCATGCGGCTATTGATGATGGATTACTTGATATTCCGTTCACTGTGACAAGCTTCCGTGTTGTCTTCTTTGATAATATGGGTAATGCCGTTCCATTGGCTAGTAATGGTGCTTCCTTCTCATCTCAACAGAAGGAGCAGTTCCGTCAGTTGAGTCGTAACAAGCGCTTCTATATTACCAATGTTGTTGTTCATGGACCTGATGGAATCACTCGAACTCTCAATGGGCGCAATATGGAGGTTATTGTTCGATAACTATTTGTTAGATAAAACTAGCTGAATATAATATAGGGGATGGTCTTCTTTCCTCTCATAAAGATAAAACAAAGAAACAATGAAAAAGATATTTCTCATAACCTGTACGGTTTTCTTTGCACTAGCCATCAGTGCTCAGCCTGCTGCTAGACGTAACCAGCAAAGGGCGCAATCGCCTGCTAACACGATTACTACACGTGCGCAGATATCTTTCCCAACAGCTGCTCCTTTGCAAGAAGATGTTGTTTGGCGTCGTGATATCTATCGTGAATTGAAGTTGGATGAGGATGCGAATGCAGGACTTTATTATCCAGTTGAACCCGTGGGATCACAGATGAACCTCTTTACTTATATCTTTAAATTGATGATGAATGGTCCTAATCGAGGAGGGATTGCCGCTTATAATTATCGAATGGATGGTAACGAGGTCTTTACCGACTCTGCCCGTGTAAAGCCCTTGCAGTTCCTTGACAACTATCATATCTATTATGAACGCACAGACCATGGCATCCGTCTTGATAATAGTGATATTCCTTCGAGCGAGGTAAAAGGGTATTATCTAAAGGAAAGTGCTTATTATGACCAAGGTACATCAACTTTCCATCGTAAGGTGGTGGCGCTTTGTCCAATCATGTATCGCGAAGATGACTTCGGAGATGGAGAGGTTAAATACCCATTATTCTGGGTTCGCTATGACGATCTTGCACCTTTCCTCTCTAAGCAAACCATGATGACTAGCAACTTAAACAATGCAGCTACAATGAGTGTGGATGATTATTTCACGATGAACTTATACAAAGGAAAGATTTACAAGACCACTAATCTGTTAGGTAAAACACTTGCACAATATTGTCCAAACGATTCTGCAATGGCTGCAGAACAGAAAAAGATAGAGCGTGAGCTTGCTGATTTTGAGAAGCATATCTATGGTGATCCAGCTCGTAAGGATAGTCTTGATAGTATTGCGGCAAGCCAAGAAGTAGCGAAAGCAAGCAAACGAACTGTTCGTGGTCGTCGTACAAGTCCTTCAACAAGTAGCGTTAGGCGCACACGTCGCCCATCTTCCAGTGGGAGTGCGAGCGTGTCTCCAGCACGAGTAACTGTCCGCCGTGAGCGTCATTAACATAGCTGTTAAATTTCTTCAATTAGGTAATAAAAGCCATTTGAGAACGATTAATGTATAGTCATTATAGTTCTTTTATCATTAATATTTATGATTATGAAGAAAATTATTTCATCGGCTTTATTAGTCCTTTCGTTTCTCTTCTCCATTCCTGTTCACGCTGACGAACCTTTGAAGTTTGGTGTGAAGGCAGGATTGAATGTGAGTGATTTCTACTTTGATAGTGAAGTCTTTGACAAAACAAACCAAGCTGGCTGGTTCATTGGACCAACGGTGAAATTCACATTACCCATTGTTGGTTTAGGTATGGATGCTTCTGTTCTTTATGATTATCGTGCTGCAAAACTCGATTATGCCACGATGACGCAGACTGTTAAGCAACAACAGATAGCAATTCCAGTGAATGCTCGTTACTCTATCGGCTTAGGTAGCATGGCAAGTGTATTCATCTTTGGTGGACCTCAGGTTGCTTTCAACATTGGTGAGAAAGAATATCAATGGAACATGAAGAGTACATACGCTTTGAAGAATAGTAACTTCAGTGTCAACCTTGGCTTTGGTGTTACTGCGTTTAAGCACCTGCAGGTGAGTGCAAATTACAATATTGCCTGCGGAAAGACAGGGCATGCAACGTGGAAGTCAGCTACTGATGCAGCAACGTCTGTCTTCAATAAGAAGAGCAGTCGCAACAACTCTTGGCAGGTGGGTGTAGCCTATTTCTTCTAGTCTATTTCGATATTTCTTCGCTGATTATTTGGCAGTTCTAAAGGAAAGCCTTACCTTTGCCGCCGTGAAAGAATTAGCAATGACATATCAAGTGAACGAAGTACTGCAAAGAATTATCGA
>NZ_JAPWAR010000045.1:0-9482 GCF_041433025.1 Prevotella sp. 20925_1_30
TAATCTATTTTGTATCACAGGTGGAGAAGGAACAGGTAAGAGCAACTATATTTCTGGAATCCTTTCAGGCACACTTGGTTCGGAACGATTACAAGCTGAACAGACATTGGGATTAGAGATAACTGCTAACCCCAAAGGATTAGCGGTACTCCACTATGATACAGAGCAGTCTGAAGCACAGCTGCACAAGAACCTGGGAAAGACACTTCGTCGGGCAGGAGTAAAGTCTGTGCCAGAGTTCTACCATTCACTCTACTTGGCATCACTATCGCGCAAAGACAGGCTAAAAATCATTCGTGAGAGTATGGACTTGTTCTATCACAAGCATGGTGGTATCCATATTGTGGTAATTGATGGTATTGCTGACTTGATACGCTCAGCCAACGATGAAACGGAAAGTATAGCCATTGTAGATGAACTCTACCGATTGGCAGGCATCTACAATACCTGTATTGTCTGTGTGCTTCACTTTGTGCCTAATGGCATAAAGTTGCGTGGGCATATTGGTTCGGAACTTCAACGCAAGGCGGCGGGTATTCTCTCCATAGAAAAGGATGACAATCCTGAATATTCGGTCGTAAAGGCATTGAAAGTCCGTGACGGAAGCCCATTAGATGTTCCAATGATGCTCTTCGGTTGGGATAAAACTGAAGACATGCACGTCTATCGTGGCGAGAAATCGAAGGAAGATAAAGAAAAGCGCAAGACCGATGAACTCTTACTTGTCATCAAATCTGCATTTCGGACCAAACTAAGGCTTTCATACCAGGAACTTTGTGAGGTGCTGATGCGTGAAATGGAGATCAAAGACCGAACTGCAAAAAAATACATTGCATATATGAAAGAGCAGCGCATTTTGACGCAAGATACAGGTGGAAACTATCAAAAAGGAGAACTATGCCATACTTAAACGATACTTCAGAAACAGATTGGTGCAAACAATTGTTTGATAAACTAAGAACTGTCGAGAATAAACTCGACCAGCTACTTGTCCTGCAAGAGCAATCCGTCGATACAACTGTCCGTCCACCTTTGAAACCAGAATATCTGGACATCATAGATGTTTCTAGAATCTTGAAAGTTGAGCAAAAGACTATCTATAACTGGGTTTGGGCAGGTAAGATCCCATTTCTCAAAGCTAATGGTAGGCTGCTGTTTCTTCGTGAAGAGATTGATAGTATACTGCGTAAGCGAGAGTGTAGGTAAATTCTCTCAAAAATTAGATTCTTTCAATATTCTTCTATTGTTCACTATTATTGAACAAAATTAATTTATTGAACAAAATATTTGGTGTCTTCGTGTTTGTTCATTATCTTTGCAGTGTTCAATATTGTTGAACAAGTAATAAAGAATGAACAAGTATGGGAGAAGTACATATTATAGAACAGGCAGTAAGTGCAATGAAGCAACAATGGGGAGAAAGTGGACTCAATATCACCTATGATTTAACTCCACAAAGTAATCCTATACTTAAGGGACGAGTTAACATTATAGGAATAGACTTTCCTTGTCTTGTAGAAAACGAGGTGAATAGTATCAACATTGGCCGCATTCAGGATTTGATAAAGGGGTGTGCTGAACTACAAAAGATACCTATTTTGCTTATAGCACGATATGTTCAACCAGGTGTTTATAACATTTTACGAACGGCAGGCATTAATTTTGTAGATACTGTTGGTAACTATCAAATCCTATATACAAAAGGTAAGAAGTTGATTTTTCAACTTTCTCACACAGGTGAAAAAGCACCTATAGCGCTTAACAAGGCTTATCCAATCTTTCAAGAAGCAGGCTTAAAAGTTATTTTTTATTTGTTGCAAGATGTAGACAATGTGGGTAAAACTTTTAGGGAAATAAAAGAACAGTGCGACGTTTCGTTAGGTACTATAAAAAATGTACTTGATGAATTAGAAGCTCGAAAGTTTGTATTGACTACTAAAAGAAAGCGTATACTGAAAGACAAACGCAGGTTGCTTGATCTATGGGTGGAAAACTATCATCATGTTCTTAAGCCAAAACTTTTGGTGAAGCATTTTGCCTTTCGAGATGAACAGTCTAAAGCACAATGGGATAAAATAGTGTTGCCCGAAGGAATATGCTGGGGTGGAGAGTGTGCTGCTTATCAAGTAAACGGATATTTAACTCCACAAAAGTTTGAAATATATTCCGATGTAGCTTGGGGTAATCTGATGAAAACAGGTGCCATGCGTGCTACAGAAGGAGAAATTACAATGTATCAGAAGTTTTGGAAAGGCAGTACAATGCCAATAATTCTTATTTATGCAGACTTATTAGGTGATGGCAATAGTCGTTCGATAGAAGCTGCAAACAAAATATTGAATGATGAGCTTTCAAATTTCAAGTAATAAGATAGACAATCCACTTTTGGTTGAACTATTAAGAACCGCCAGCGAATGTTTTAAAGAGGTAGGACAAGACTTCTTTGTGATTGGTGCAACTGCACGTGATATACTGATACAGCAATTAGTAGGCATTAGCTCTGGTCGAAAAACGAGAGATTTAGATTTAGCTATTGCTATCCCTAATTGGGAAGCCTTTGACGAAATAAAGCAGATGCTTTTGACGCATGGTTTCACTAAGGATGATAAAATGTATCAACGCTTCTATTATGGGGTTTATGAAATGGATATTGTTCCTTACGGAGATGTTGCAAAAGAAGATGGATATATTTATTGGCCACCAGAAGAAGATATTGCCATGTCCGTAAAAGGTTATGAGGAAGTACTAAAAGATGCTATAACCATAAGTATTGATAATGAATTTGACATCAAGCTAGCATCACTTCACGGACTTTTTATCCTAAAATTTAATGCTTGGTTAGATCGTAACCTGCAAACAAATAAAGATGCTGATGATATGGGGTTTATCATTGAGAACTACTTCATAGCCAACTTAAATAGGAGTGTATACCAAGAAGTTTTTGATTGGGACGATTTTGATGAGTTTATTGTCGGTGCATATTGGCTTGCCAATGACATTGTAGGTTTTCTCCCCATAAAGTATTTATCCTATTATGAAAAATGCCTACAAAAGGAAATCGCAAAAGAAGAGGACAGTAGGCTTCTTCAACAAATACTGGACAGTAACTCAGTTCTTCAGTATGAGCAAGTTTTATATGCTTTCCAAAAAATGATAGAAGTTTTTAATAAGTTTACCCGATGAAAATATGTATTGCTTTTCAAAGCATAGCTGCTAACGAAATGAATGGAGACTTTATTCTTCAGAAGAAAATAGCAGGCGGAACTTTGGTTTTACTTGCTGATGGTATGGGAGGATTAGATTTTCCTGAACAGGCATCGAAAATCGTTTGTGAAGCAATCCTTGATTACTTTGAAAGTTACAATGCATCTGATCCCTCAAAGATTATTCAAGAGAGCTTAGAATATGCCGATAAAACCTTACGCAAGGCATGCTACCAAAGAAAGTGTAAGATGGGTACTGCCCTCACGCTTGTGTATCTGACGGATAGCTTTCTCTATTATACTTCATTGGGGGATGTTCGTCTATATCATGAACACATTAATGGAACAATCACACTGCTGACGTCCGATGATGTAATCAACATTGGAGGTGAGAGTTACCTTACAGTCTGTATTAATGGAAGAGGGTACAGAAGTCCAATAGAAGTATATCAAATGTCAGTACAAACAGGAGATCGCTTCATACTTTGTAGCGATGGCTTTTACAAACAATATGATGTAAGTGAGTACTTGCAACAGAGAACTTCACTACCTTTACAATGCACGGGAGATGACTGTTCTGTGGTTGATATTAATATAAAATAAAATGTTAGATTCCGGCAGCTATATATATACTACCGAAAATCTACTCTTCTATATATTGGAGAATTAGTGCCTCCATTTTGGACGAAAACCTTGTGAACGACCATCCTCACTGTCTTCATGTATCTTAGATTGTTTATTATCTATTTGGTTAGGTAGTCCACTTATGGATATGGAATTGTCTTGTTCTACATCTCCTTTTGCCTCTTTATTGGTAGAAATTGTCAATGCAATCTTTCTGTCCAATTCAGCAGCTTCACTTTTAAGTGAGCGAAGCTTGTCCTCTTTCTTCCAAGAACTGTTGGCAATGTTGGTGTAAACGTCTTTGTTAGCCACAACTTTTGCCATTTCGTTCTCATGCGATTCTATTACCTTTGGAATACGCTCCAAGGCATTAACGAAGTTCTGACATGCAAGTTTCGGGTCTGTTGCCAATTTACCGTTATTATAGGTATAGTAGATACTCTCCTGCCCTTTTACAAAGAAGCGGTTCACTGAACAGTCAAACAAGTCTTTTGAAGTGCTCTCCGTCTTAACCATTATGGAAAAACCATAAACTTCACCGATTTTATTATACTCTCCTTTGGTGCGAGCTTTTTCGTCTATCTCCTGCAGACGTGCGGCAATGACCTTGATATCGGTACTGTCTTCCACACCTTTGATTGTCAGTTTATTTATAGGTGTACCTTCCTCATCACGTTCTACACGCTGCTCAAATAGAGTGAGGTCTGACTGTGCCTCCTTGATTTTGTCCGTATGGAAAGATACGGAACTGTCAATCTCAGCCAACTTGCCCGTTGCTGCATCACGCTCACGGAGAAAGTTCTTACGTTCTGATTCCAAGGTGGTAATCTTCTTATCCAATCTTGCTTTCTCTAAAAGGTCGGTATTGCCAGAAAGCACTGCTACATACTCGGAGAAGTTCATGCCGCTGTCCTCATCCATCGACCCTTCATCAATGGTACGACTACCAAGCGTGTTTGTCTTCAGGTGATTGATGAACAGCTGCTTGTTGTGCAGCAGGTTAAACTTGTAACTGTCCAACGAGCGTTCTACAGCATAGATGATGACATCGACCTTGTTGTTCGCAAATTCCTTGGCGATAAGGTTTCCCTTGCGCACCGCTCGTCCGTTACGCTGCTCTAAGTCTGAAGGTCGCCAAGGCGTGTCCAAATGATGGACCGCCACGGCACGCTGCTGTGCGTTTACGCCTGTTCCCAACATAGAGGTAGAACCGAAGATAATGCGAATGTCACCACGATTCATCGCATCTACCATCGCTTTCTTTGCCTTCTCGTTCTTACACTCTTGGATAAAGCGTATTTCGTAGGACGGGATATGATAGTCCTCTACCAACTTACGCTTTATCTCAGAATAGACGTTCCATTCGCCAGGCTTGTAAGTCCCCAAATCAGAGAAAACAAACTGCGTCCCTTTCTGTGCGTCGAACTTTTGGTAATAATTATTGAGCATCTTGGCACAGTGACTTGCCTTGTTGTCGATATGATCTGAGTAAGCATTTTCATCTATCATGCGTAAATCAAGGCTCATCTTGCGGGCGTAGTCTGTTGCAATCAGCATCTTTGCCTTTTCCTCGCTCTCACTCAGAGGTGCTCGTCCTAAGATCGTGGCATCACCACTTTTGGCAAACTCCATCAGCTTGCCGATAAAAACTTCCTGCTCGGGTGTTGGCGGTATATTGTGTAGTATCTCATTCTTCTCCGGTCTGTCGATACCGATGTCTTTGGCTGTACGAAAATCGCAAATCTCCGCATAAAAAGCCGCCAGCTCTGGCACCTTAATGAAGGTTCTGAACCGTTCCTTCTGAATGATGTCGTTTGTGATGGAGAACTCGTAGTCTGTCGATTTCTTGGCAAAGACCGCTGCCCATGCATCGAAACTGTTGATACCCTGCTTTTCCAAAGCCTGCGGACAAAGATACTTGAAAAGCAGATACAACTCCGTCAAACTATTGGAAATGGTCGTTCCCGAAAGGAAAGTGGCTCCCAAGTCCTTGCCGGACCTCTCCTGTATGGTACGAATGGCAAAGAGCATGTTTAAGGCACGCTGTGAACCGTCAGGATTGCCCAAACCCGACACACGGTCGTGGCGGGTATTGAACATCAGGTTCTTGAATTGGTGGCTTTCATCGACAAAGAGGTGGTCGATACCCATCATCTTGAAATCCACCGCATCATCCTTGCGCTCGGCGATGCTGTCTTGTATGTTCTGTAACTTGGCTTCAAGCGTCTGCTTGCGCTTCTCCAAGCCTTTGAGCATACCACGGGAGATGTCTCTTCCTTGTTGTCGCAACACTTCGAGGTTCTCTTCCACGGAGTCCAGTTCCTTTTGCATAATCGCTTCCTGTATCTCCAGTGCCTGCGGTATCATACCGAACTGTTCGTGCGTAAGTATGATACAGTCCCAGTCGTTGTTCTTGATGTCGTTGAAGACACGTTGGCGGTTCTGCTTATTAAAATCGTTCTTACCTGGATAGAGTACCTTAGCATTAGGATAAGCTTTCCTAAAGGTGTCGGCAATATCAAAGACGTTTGCTTTCAGTCCGATAATCATTGGTTTGTTCGCCAACCCCAACCGTTTCATCTCGTAGGCAGCCGTACACATGATGAGTGTCTTTCCCGCTCCCACCTCGTGGTCGCAGATGCCGCCACCATTGGTTTTGAGCATCCACACGGCATCCTTCTGACTCTTGTAAAGGTCGGCTATACCCAACCTTCTGAGGTCAAGGTCGGGAAAGGTCTGGTGCGTACCGTCAAAGTTAGGGCGTACAAAACAGTTGAAAAGGCGGTTGTAACGGTCGGAGAGTTGTTGTTTGAAGGTATCGGGTGTACGTCCGAGCCAATCAACAAAGCCCTGCCTGATTTCCTCAATCTTGGCATTTGCCATCTGGATAGCATGTCCGTCCCTGACTTTGATAGTTTTCGTCTCTCCCGTAACCTTGTCCGTCACTTCCTTGCTCTTGTTGATGTCGGGAATGGTGTTGTGCAGGGCGTGCTTCAGGAGATTGATGCCATCATAACGGCGGAACTCTCCCTGTACGGCATACTTGTGCCAGATATTAGCATTCTTATGGTCACATACAATGCTGTATTCGTCTATATTGGAATGGTAGGATACGCCAATATCCGTCCCGAAGAACTCCGAGGCGAATCTGCCATAGACTTTGGCAGGTATCCAGCGTTCACCGAGATTAAAGTCAAGGTCTGCAAAGGGAATGGGTGTTGGCGTGGCTGCACGCAAGGCAGCAAGGCTCTGTTTTGCCTCTTCGTGGTCGGGATGGTCCAAGAGCCACGACTCGATACGCTCCGTCTTCTCTATTACATTGCCCGAAATGAACTTGTCCGCCACCTCGTAGGCATTCTCTTCGGGATTGTAATAGATGCGACCTTCCAAGGAAGAAATGATGTCGCTTTCCTCCATATCAGGTAAAAGTGAACTCATGTAGTCAAGTTCCACCGCGCCGTACTTGTTGAGCGATGCACCCAAGGCTTCCATCGGGTCTGTGGCAACGGTCAGTTCTGTGGTAGAAAAAGCCGTGGGATGGTCAAAGATGTCCGCCTTGATGTACCTGCCGTTTTCGGAGCGTTCCAAAAAGAGCATTTCCACGCCTGTAGCATCCATCTTGATGATGTCGGTGTTCGCCTTTTGGTTAAAGTAACCCCAACAGGATACATAATCATCATACAGGTGGTTGAGCCTGCTGCGGTCTTCCCTGTCTTCTGCATGGTTCTCTGCCTCGTAGTCATAGAGACGGTGATAGCACTCCCGTATCTCGATATAGGCTTTGAGACGTGAAAGCTGCGCATACGGCAAGTCCATCGGGTTAAAGGTTGGATGTCGCTTTAAGTCAGAAAGAAACCCTATCTGTCCCTTCTGCACGACAATGGAGCCGTCTCTTAGGTGGGAGTCCGGCGAAGAGAGAAAAGGGCGCGGGGAAGCGTCAAACTCCCTTCTGACTTCCGCTATCGGTTTTGGCTTGCGCTCCTCGGCTTCGTTCATGAAGTCGAAAAGTGACGGCTCACGTGAAGAGGAAGAAGCCTTTTTCCTGCTACTACGGGTACGTCGTTGGGGAACAGTTACCGCCTTTTGTATCTTGGACTCCGATGGTTTCTGGGGAGCAGTTTGAGTTATAGGACGATGCACCTGTGAAGTTCCTGAATTATCCTTGATTTCATTGTTCACACGGGTAACTTCTCTTGCCCAAAGGCTGTATTCCTCTGGGGCAAACAATGACAGCTGCTCCGGTTGTCCGATGTCTTCCATGTTATTGTCCACCACCGGATGATGATCATCGTCAAAGAATATTGTCTGTCCGTTCATCTCTCTTGGGGCTTCAATATCCGTACGGATTTCCTGTGGTTCCTGCTCGTATTGATGATGAAGTGTCAAGGCGGGTACGCCTTCGG
Organism: Prevotella sp. 20925_1_30; assembly: GCF_041433025.1. Lineage (NCBI taxonomy): Bacteria > Pseudomonadati > Bacteroidota > Bacteroidia > Bacteroidales > Prevotellaceae > Prevotella > Prevotella sp. 20925_1_30. The sequence goes on from NZ_JAPWAR010000045.1 coordinate 8,231, forward strand.
GAGCAGGTTCTATAGTCATGGAAGGCTGTTCTGATACGAATTGTTGTGGGGCAGACTCTGATGATGACGGCTGTAATGGAATTGTCTCGCCGTTAGAAATGGTATCTTCCATTATCTGCGTATCGTTCTCAGAAGCAACGGCTACAGTTTCCTTAACCTTATCGTTTATCTCTGTTTTTGTTACTACTTCTTCCTTGATTTCCTCTGCTACCACTTCTTCTTTGGTATATTGTCCCCTGACTATTTCTTCCAGTTCGGCTATCTCGTGCAATTTCTTAGGAGAGAAGTACAGGTCACGTTCAATGCCCAGTCCTCTTACTTTTACACCTTCCATCTCGTCGAGGGACATATTGCCAAGCTCCCAGCCGTAACCCAGCGTGACAGCACCGAAACCAATGCGGCTCTTAGGATCATATTCCAGAAGGTAGGCTGTGTATGCTCCCATCGGGAAGAAATAGCGTGCGTAGGCAACCTTATCGCCAATGAGTCCCTTTTCCGTCGAATAGAGTTTTGGCAACTGTTTCCTGATACTGTCGGGCATGAGGTTATAGGCATCGTTTATACCCTCGTCTTCAGTCTTTGTCTTCTCTGTTTCTTCTTCCTGACTTATGGTAATACCCAACTTGCGAAGCTGTTTCTCTGCTTCTGCCTCTCGCTCTACCTCTGTCATCGGTATACCTGTTTCATATAGTTTACGGTCGATACGTTGTTCCATTTCAAGGGAGAGCCTTGTTCGGAGACTTTCTGCCATTTCCTCAATCCCTCCCGTGAACCGATACTCCCATGCTGGTCTTCCATAAGGGTCTGTACCCATTATGCGCTCTGTGGCAATGGTGCGATGAGATATGTCTTTCCAATCTCCTACAAAAAGTGAGTTATGCTTGAAGACGACAGTAGAGCCTTCTTCCTTGGGAACGGAAACAGTTTCTACGAACTGCTGTTCAATGCCCTTGCTGATTTCTTTACCAGTCTGCTTTTGCAGGACGATGAGGTCACTGCCTACGTCCGTACCTGCATTGTCTGAAAACAGACTTGATGGTAGTCGGAGAGCGGAGATAAGGCGGCTGTTCTGCATGAGGTAACGGCGTATGGCTTCATTGCGAGGGCTGTCCAAAACACCCTGTGAGGTGATGAATGCCAGTAAGCCACCTTCCTTGATGCAGTCCAGACCTTTCACGAAGAAGTAATTGTGAATGGCACGTGTGGACTCACGTTTAAGAGTGTCCTTGCCTTTGCTATACTCTCGGTCATA
>NZ_JAPWAR010000046.1:0-9232 GCF_041433025.1 Prevotella sp. 20925_1_30
TACCTTTGCCATGTCAGATTTTTGCTTACTTGTTATGTTTGCAGCACCAAGATAGGTGAAATTTCTGACATATCCAAGTGTTTTGAGAACTTTGTTTCTCAGACACATGGAGTTCTCACAAGAGTTTATGCTGCGGAATTAAGGTAAGGTAAACCATATATGAACCATCATTTTACCAACTCTATACTTCAATGGCTGCTCATTGCTATTGTCTTGACAGCAATCGGAGCATTGGTCTTAGGGGTCGTTGCCGATGGCGGTAAGGGGCCGACAGTGATAGGTCTGCTCATCGGCAGGGCGCTCATCTGGGCAGAGCATTACACCAAGAAGCGGGCCGAGAAGCGTGACGTGCTGGAGATGGAGACGTCGGCAGATAAGGCGGAGGACGGCACGGATGCATTGCCAGCGAGCGAGGAAGCACCGACCGAGAGCTATCACATCGAACGGGAAGACAATTTTGCCACAGCCATAGAGGCACTGACGCATCAGAAGATTGCCGCAGGGCAGAATAGAGTGCTTGCATTTGAAGACTCGATGGTGTACGCCTATGAGCTGACGGAGGTAGGATTGCTCACGGGAAGCGGAGAGCAGATGCGCTTCTCGGTGGTGATTCCGCTGCGTCGCAGCAACTAGCAGACGGAGCAGGAAGAGATAGAAAGAAGGCTCGCAGAGGTATGGAGGTGTCTGTGGCAAGACTATGGTTTTGAGACGGCGCATGCGTTGTCAGAGAGCAGCCTGATGCTCAAGATAGAGGCTTGCGGACCGGTAGCCCACGCCGTGAAAGCGTTGAAGCCCACGCAAGATATACTTCACGAGATTATCATACGTCGGGATCTGCATCTGTTGGACTCGTATTTGCTCATTCACGGCTATGATTGGCCAGAATATGCCTATCTTAGAGGTGGACAGGTGGTGCACGATTTCAGAGAAGAAGAGGGTGTGGCAAGAAGTGTGTACCATGAAGATGAGGCGATGGCTGTGGCACGACTGTACGACTTCCAAGACTGCCAACGCATCAGCGAGGCGGAGTATTTAGAGGCACTTTCCTCTTACGCCCACCTGCCTTTTACGTATCATGGTTCTTACATGGCGTATAAAAACTATAAGTTCAAAGGCGTAGTCTTCACCCTGATTGCGGGCAAATTCCACTTGTTTTGCGGTATTGACGAGGCCTACTTCACGACGGATCTGAGCATGTTTAACCTTTGGGAGGAGACACGTCAGTATAACTGTCGAGTGATGGAGGTACGCTTCAGATACGACCATCTGCCCATGATGCGCCTGCTGACAGGAGAGATATTATATATCGATGTGGTGCCGGACAAGTGTGGGCCATTATATTATCTTGTTTCAAGCTCGTATGGCAGCAGAGATTATGCTCACATCAAGGCCGATTATGATGCCGCGAAGGTGGCAGAGATAGGGGTGAAGATGAAACTTTAATATAGTATAGCCTCAAATCCGCAACTAAGCCTTTCAACGTCCTTCTTGCGTGTACACATCCTCTCATTACTGAATTTGCAGATAATTTGAACTTGAAGCACCCACTTTTGCCTACAATATCCCCTTACCCCACAATGTGACTTGAGGCAATACGCAATATCATTCCCATAAGTTGGGCTCTTCAGCAATAGGGAGTGATAATCTGAATCTATTACACAATAAGCCAGACTGAGTTACAAAAGAACTATTTCCTCTTTACCTTCCTCAATACTATTCTCAACGAATCAGTGAGTACCCTTTTGTCATTACCCATAATGAAATCTGAGGGCAGAACAAATAAGGCTAATGAATCTTCGTTGCCTTTGTCTTGGCGTTCATAACGTAATTGGACTGAGATGATTCTATTCTTTACGTGCGTATTATTGGCTTTATATGTATTGGTTCCAGAGAACGGAAAAGACCTCCCTACGTTTATATTCTTATCACAAAAGTCCAACTGTAAAGAGTCGGGATTCAATACATACTCTCCCTTTAAATTAAAGAGAAGGTAATACCAGCCACCGAAGTACATACTGCTGACCTTCACCATACGATTCTCTGATAAATGAATATCGTGGCTAAACTTATTGTTATCTAACGGAAGAGTAAATCCAATATCACAAGATTGAAGAGATAACAAGAAGAAAATAAAAAGCACAAGTTGTTTGATGCGCCGACAGCTAAATATCATTTTCGATAAAATCCCTTAATTCCGCAGCATAAATTCTTGCAAGAACTCCAAGTGTCTGAGAAACAAAGTTCTCGAAACACTTGGATATGTCAGAAATTTCACCTATCTTAGTGCTACCAACAAAAAAAACAAATAAAATATCTGACATGACAAAGGTAGCAATTAAAAACGAGAATATCACTTCTTTCGGTGGAATTTATCACATTATGGACGTTTTCTCAAAGTTGGGTTTTGAAAAACTTACCGAATCTGTATTGGGCAAACGTGGAAGTAGCGGCAAAGCATTCAGCCATGGAAGTATTTTCGGCTCTCTCTTCTTCAGTTACCTTTGTGGTGGAGAATGCCTTGAGGACATCAATGTGCTTATAGGACAGTTCAAGCAGAGACCTGATACGCTATTACCCGGTGCCGACACTGTGGGGCGCGGACTAAAGGAGCTTGCTGAGAAAAGTATTGTCTATAAGAGCGAAACCTCCGACAAGTCGTATAGTTTCAACACGGCACAGAAGTTGAATACCTTACTTTTACGAATGATACGGAGGATGGGGCTTATAAAGGTGGGTAGCCATGTTGACTTAGACTTTGACCACCAGTTTATTCCAGCCCACAAGTTCGATGCAAAGTATTCTTACAAGCAGGATTTTGGCTATTTCCCTGGTTGGGCTTCCATTGGGGGAATCATAGTCGGAGGTGAGAATCGTGACGGAAACACCAATGTGAGATTCCATCAAGAAGACACGCTCCGTCGCATTATGGACCGTGTAACCTCAGAACTTGGTGTGGTAATAGAGCGTTTCCGTGCTGATTGTGGATCGTCTTCAAAGGAAATTATCCAAACCGTAGAGCAGCGCTGCAACACGTTCTATATACGTGCTGCCAACTGCGGCAGCCGATGTGAGGACTTCCGCCAGCTGAAAGAATGGAAGAGTGTTGAGGTTGGTTATGAGAGATGCGATGTCACCTCCGTCAGCATGGACAACTTAATAGAAGGAAAGGCATACAGGCTTGTCGTACAGCGTAGTCCTTTGAAAGACAAGGATGGCAAGCAACAGACAGATATCTTCGGAGTAATATACACATACAGCTGTATCCTCACCAATAACTGGATGTCTACCGAGAAAGATCATTACATTTTATAATGAGCGTGGAGCAAGCGAAAAGAACTTCGACATACAGAACAATGACTTTGGCTGGTCGCATCTGCCCTTTTCCTTTATGGCTGAGAACATGGTTTTCATGATGGTTACCGCCATGCTGAAGAACTTCTATCTCTATCTCATCCGTAATATCAGTGAGAAGGTCAAGCCATTGAAAAAGACAAGCAGGCTGAAAGCCTTTATCCTACATTTTGTCAGCGTGCCAGCAAAATGGGTGAGCACTGGAAGGCAGAACGTTCTGGACCTATATACAAATAAAACCTACTACTCTGAGGTCTTCCTTGAATAAACATCATTTTAGTGGTTTTTCATACTTCCCCATTGGTTTGGGTGGGGATTTCATGACTATGCAAGAACCAAGAACCCCAGAAAATCCCCATATCAATGGATAAATCCAAAAATGTCACTTCAATATATAAAAGTACCTCACAAGGAATAATGCTGCGGAATTGAGGGAGTTAATAGCATTTACTGCCTTTTCCTTGGTTGTTTGATAAGAATGTATTACTTTTGCACCGACTTTCAAAGCGGAAGTTAGGGGGTGCTTGCCTGTTTGGGCTTGCTGAGAATATACCCATTGACCTGATACGGGTAATGCCGTCGTAGGGAAAATTCCCCTTATTTATATTTTAATATCATCACTAAAAGGATATGAAAAGAATTATCCTATTCACTGCTGCATTAACATGTGTAGCAACGACAAAGGCACAAGAAGTAACTGACACGCTCAAGCAACAGCACTTGGAAGAGGTAATAGTAGCTGGCGTTCGAGTACAAAAGAATGCTCCTTATGCAGTGGCTAACATCAAGAAATCAGAACTTGAGGCTTTCTCTAAAACGGGACGTGAATTACCTTTCTTATTAGCTCAAACGCCGGGCGTGTTAGCTTGGGGTGAGAACGGATTAGGTACGGGTACGGCTGCTATGCGCATACGAGGCGCAGCAGGAAGTCGCATTAACATCACCTTAGACGGTGTGGCTTTAAACTCGCCGGAAGATCAGTCTGTGTTCTGGGCAAACATGAATTCGTATGCTTCTCTTATGGGAAGTGTACAGATACAGCGCGGTATCGGAACATCTACAAACGGCGATGGTGCCTTCGGTGGTTCGGTTTCTTTGGCTACGAGTTCACCCATGAGAACGCCGAGCGCAGAAGTCAGTGCATCATACGGTTCGTATAACACCTACAACGCTGGTTTGAAGTTCTCAACGGGTTTGCTCTTCAATCATCTTATCTTTGATGGGGCATATCACGAGACAGCGACCGATGGTTATGTCCACGGCACAAGCGGGCGGTCGGGTTCTTACTATGGCGGCTTGACTTGGTTAGGAGATAACTTCCGCATTAGCTACAAGAACATCGGAAACTTTGAGAAGACGGGACAGGCTTGGAATGGAGTTGTCGCTGGTAGCGGTGATCTTAGTTTGATGGATGGCACTTTCGGGGTACATACGGGTATTAAAACTTACAAGGATCTTTACGATAGAGGATTAGGCAAATTCAATTCCCTATACGAGTATTTGCAGACAGACAATAATGGTGCTTTCGTCAAAGATGCTGCTGGGAATTATCAAACGGAACGATTTAAGATGCGCGATGGTTCGCTTTGGAAGAAGACTACCGATAACTTCTATCAGAATCACAACATCCTTTCTTTCCTCATTCATCCTGCACAGCATTGGAGCCATAACATAACCTTACATTATACTTATGGTTATGGTTATTACAGCGAGTTCAAGCGGAAAGCAAAGTTGGCTAGGTTTGGTTTGCAATTCACCGACAATACTGGCACGCAGATAGCAAAGACTGACCTCGTGCGTCGTAAGGGTTTGTCACAACACACCTACGGCGTTATCTACAATCTCAACTACAAAGATGAGAACTGGGATGTGATGGGTGGCTTGAACCTTCAACAGTTCCGTGGGGATCACTTCGGATATCTTACTTATATCAAAGACCAACAGGTTGACAACAAGTTCCGACCTAACGGCAAGGATTATAAGTATTATTCTTCTGACGCTCGTAAGTTCGATTATAGCGGTTTCTTCAAAGCCAATTACCACTTTAACAACTACTGGAATACGTTTATCGACCTTCAGTATCGCCGTGTGGAATATAGAACCAATGGCGAAAATGATAGGTTCCGTAAGAGTGCCACTGGATACCATAATCAACTATTGGATATCAATAAGCATTATGACTTTATCAATCCTAAAGCGGGCGTAAGTTACTATCGTGATGGACACAAGGCTTACGCCTCCATCGCCTATGCTAACCGTGAACCAGAACGCAATAACTTTACCGAGAATGGTAGTTACCCTGCACCTTCGCCAGAACGATTGATGGATATAGAGCTTGGCTATCAGTACACAGGTAATAACTGGCATGCAGGCGTAAACCTTTATTATATGGACTATACGAATCAGTTTGTGCAGACTGGCGAGAAGAGTGACATAGGCGAGAATCTTACCACGAACATCAAGAACAGCTATCGCATGGGTGCCGAGTTGGAAGCTGGCTGGAATCCGTTATCATGGTTGACTGTCGAAGGTAACGCTGCTTTAAGTCGTAATGTTATTAAGGACTTCGACGAGATGGCAAGTGTCAACTTTGATGATTCCTTCCGCAAGATTCATTATAATCACTCTACTTTGGCGTTCTCTCCATCAGCCATCCTCAATGGTTTCCTCGATTTGCATTACAAAGGCATTAAGGCTGTATGGCACACAAACTTCGTAAGTCGCCAGTATCTCGACAACACCGAGAATATAACCCGTTCGTTGCCTTGCTATTCACAGACGAATGTCAATATCAGCTATTCTCTCCGTCCTGCAAAGCGTCTTATCGGTTTGAAGGAAGTTATCTTCGGTGTGAATCTTAACAACATCTTCAATCGTCATTATGCTGCCAGCGGAGGAGTATATAGCACTATCCTCGACAATGACGGTCATCCTAACGAGAACCGTTACACGCAACTGGGCTTCATCCCAATGGCAGGATTTAATGTGATGGGGAGTGTTGCGTTGAAGTTTTAAGGCTCATGACACTAGACATGCTGGGCTGCATTGTCGGCCTCATTTACATCTATCAAGAATACAAAGCGAGTATATGGCTTTGGCTGACGGGTATTATCATGCCTGCCATCTATATGGTCGTCTATTACGAGGCGGGACTATATGCGGACTTTGGAATGCAGATATACTACACCTTAGCAGCCATCTATGGCTTCTTGTATTGGAAGTTCGGACGGAAGAAAGGGGCGGAGGAGATTCCTATCACACACTATCCTCGTCGGTTGATACTCCCCTCACTGCTTGTTTTCCTCCTTCTTTGGGGCGCACTCTACCTCATCCTCATCAAGTTCACGAACTCTACCGTACCCGTATTAGACAGCTTCGGCAATGCGCTCAGCTTCATCGGACTATGGGCATTAGCAAAGAAATACATCGAACAATGGTGGATATGGATTGTCGTCGACATCGAACTGGCAGGACTCTACCTTTATAAAGGAATTCCTTTCACCGCAGGGCTCTATGCTCTCTATTCCATTATCGCTGTGGCAGGGTACTTTAAGTGGCGAAAAAGCCTCCCCCAACCCCTCCGAAAGGAGGGGAGTGCTAATGGGCAAGATACCTCCATTGAGCATTCCCTTTCTTCGGAGGAATTAGGAGAGATACCTTCCGTTAGGCACTCCCCTCCTTTCGGAGGGGTTGGGGGAGGCTTTTGTGCCGTCATCCTTGCAGCGGGCGACTTCCCCACCCACGTCCTACCCCTTCACATCCTACGCACTGCGGATAATCTCATAGTATGCGATGGCGCACTAAAAGAGCTACTTGAATATGAGATAGAACCAACGGCAGTAGTGGGCGATGGCGACTCACTCTCAGAAGAGCTGAAACAACGTTATGCACACATCTATCATCATATATCAGAACAGGAGTTTAATGACCTCACCAAGGCGACCCTCTTTGCTCGTTCCCATCTGAAGATGGACGCATCCACGCATACCCGCCCCCGTTTCTGCTACCTCGGAGCAACTGGCAAACGGGAAGATCACACACTAGGGAACATATCTCTCATGCTCTATTACTATCGGCAGTTAGCTATCGACCCAGTGATGATAACCGACTATGGCTATTTCGTAGCAGCATCGGGCACTATGCGCTTTGATTCTTTCCCTGGACAGCAAGTCAGCATCTTCAACGCTACCTGCAAAGAGCTATCCAGCAACGGACTCAAATGGGATATCTATCCATTCAACGAACTATGGCAAGGAACGCTGAACGAAGCCTTATCAAATGAATTCACAATCCATGCCGATGGTGATTATCTCATTTATCGAACGCATAAAGCATAACAATCCTTTTTCTACAGATCAAAAATGCCATATCTTCATCCTTTTAAGAGATGTCGATATGGCTTCTTTTATAATTGAATATTGCTGTACAATAATCCTTCTATCCCATTACAACCACCCTCTTTCCGTACTATTAGTATAAAGTTGGACAGAAATAATATACAATCAGGAAAAACCTACCTCCGTTTTTAAGAAAACGTACCTCCATTTTCAGTAAAACGTACCTCCATTTTCCCCAAAACGATAGTACTTTTTACTTAAAACGATAGTACTTTTTTTCTAGAAACAAGTACGCTGCATACATTATGCGAGTGAGAGGGAACACAAAAGCGAATGTGTTATCTAGAAGAAGTTGGATCCTGCAACTTATGTAAATTATACTGATAGGTTTACACATACCAATGGAAAGGGAGATATAAGACTAGACAAGTGAACACACGGAATAAGAAGCTGATAGATTAGAGTATTTAGTTCCCAAACATAATGCGGGACTACCTAATAAAGGTAATCCCGCAATAAACTTTATGCTATTTAAGTATTGCTAGACAGCAATAAATAAAAATCTATTCTCTTAGCCGTTTAGTACTTACGACCGTCATGAGTAATGATGTTATTGAATGGTGCAAAGTAGGCTGCATCAACAACTGGTTGCGTTACAGTTCTTTGAGTATTAACATAGACTGGGCGGATTGCACAAGCTTGATGTTTCTGTGGTTCAGTTATTCCATAGTTAAGAGAACCAAAGAATAAGCCTTTACAGGTACTTGCTGCCGTTGCACGATCAGCATAATAGAAGCCCATGAAATTACTACCCTCAGCGACATGGCGGAAAACTACGTTGTTTTTATTGTTAATACCATCGTCACGACGTCCTGTAATAGGTAAGAACAAGCCTCGATTAGCAAGAACAAGTCCTGTTACGTCTTCATACTTCCAGAGTTTCTTGCTAGTAGGGAACTTAGCATGTTGACCTGTCAGTATGTAATCGCTATAGTAAATGCCATAAATCTTATTTCCCTTATCGGTATAACAGAATGCTGGTATCTTTGTGGCGCTATTCTTCAAGCCTTCGAGTTGCGCCAAGGAAGGGTACTGATAATAATAACTACGTCCTGCTTTTTCGGTATGATATCTTACGATATCACCATATACAGCTTGGTTTTTGTCTACAGGTCTGTTACCCAAGGTACCAGGTAACAGCTTGTTCTTATAATAATTTCCTTCCATACTAAATCCTGTTCCACCGAGGTATTCAGCACTTTTCAAATTCAAAGTTTCTGTAATATCTCCCCATCTAAAGAGATCCATGTCATCAGAAGTCTGAGTGTAACGTCCATTATGGTTATCAATATACCAGTTTTGTGAACCTAATCCACTCTTTGAGATATCTTTGTTATTAGCTCTGTTTTCAGCTGATGGATTATCTCCATAGTTACTAATCCACCACTGTGCAGGCGCAATACCCCAGTATTCCTTTGTACCCTGCTTATAATGTATAAAGTTACCTGTAGCCCATGTGACATTGTTTACTGTAACATATGGCT
>NZ_JAPWAR010000047.1:0-8508 GCF_041433025.1 Prevotella sp. 20925_1_30
ACTTCAAATAAACCAGATAATCTTTGGGAAGAACACAAAACACGATCATTAGGTGATGATTTGTTGAGTACAGACCAGGTAATTACAAGTTGTGAATCTGTGATTCTACCTCAATTCGCTTCGTCAATCTGGCTTGGTAATGTTTTAAACCGTAAATCTGTAGCAGAATGTAAATATACCCCTATAATAGGTCCTAAAAAAAATATAACAATATCTTTATCCCTACCTAACACAACTTTTTCAGAGATAAATTCCCCCTCTCTTTTAACATATAGCAAATACTTACAACAACAAATTAAAAAAGCAACATTCTCACAAATTCCAGAGTCTCAGTTTTCAATTAACCAATTCACATATTATGATGAAATCAAAACGGCAATAGGAAATAACACGAATATAAATTTCCTTTTCGGAGGAAGCGGTAAATCCTCAGATCAAACAAACTATCATATACATAAAATGACAGGACTGTATATTAAGTTCTGGCAAACTAGTTTCACAGCAACAATGGATGACCCTGATATACCATATTCTACCCTGCAAAAAGAGTATGAAGATTCAGCAGTATTCATCAATAGCATTACATACGGAAGACTTGGTATTATGGCAATTGAAACTAATGAGGATTTTGAAGTGGCTAAATCATTACTCCAGAAATCATTCCATGCTCTAATGGTAGGAGGAAGAAGTTCGTTAACCAATCAAGAACAAAAATTCTTAGAAGAATGTGATACACGAGCATATATACAAGGGGGAGAAGGAAGTAGTGCTGCCGAGAGTCTAACAGGACTTGAAGCTTTTTTAAAATATGTAAAGAATGAGAAATTCTCAACAAAACAACCAGGAGTCCCTATATTCTGCACATTTGAAAATGTTAGTGACAATTCTTTGTCCAAAATTCATTTTAAATTTCACATAAGAAGAGAACCTATTTATGTAGAACTTATAGACAGCATAAATACAGCTGTTACAGGAGAACTGCATCACTTAAGCTTAAATTTTTATAAAAATTTAGCACGATTCCCAGAACTGGCAAATCCCTCTATAAAGTTTAAAATCGAAATGGAAAATACTGATGGAGTAACTACTAGCAATCCTATTATCAGAACTTTTCAGAATCTCAATAGTGAAAAGGGTATAAAATTATTTTCGTATCTAGGAAGTTATAATAAAGTATATCGCATTTCTAAATATACTCAAATTTCAAGTAAAATATACACAACAGCTAAACTCTGCAAAAGTCCATATTATAATATTATAGGTAATAATCCCCAAAAAATATACTTCAATGATAAAAATGAAAAATAGTTTAATCTTCATTATTACGGCAATTTTATACTTTAGCTGTACTAAGGATACAGAAAATGAATTGGACGTTGTCCAAACCAAGCATGAATCTTTTATTTATAAAAACCCTGTTATTAAACTAAAAACTTACAGATTATCATACAACATGTTATCTGAAGATATAGAAAAATATATGGCTAAAGGGAAATATATATCAACACGAACAGCCAATTCCCAAAATACTTTTGAAGAGGAAAAATCTACTAATGAGATAATTGTTTTATCAGAATACGCATCAAAAATATGGCTTGGTAATGTTTTATCAAGCAATTCTATTGTACAAGGAGAGTTTAAGCCTATCAATGGGAAAAAGACTCCAATAAGAATATCACTTACACTCCCAGGAACATCATCATCCATAATAGAGAAACCATCGTTTTCAAGATATAACCAATACATCAAAAAGGAGGAGATTAATGGAGACTTTAGTCAAAATGGAGAATTTACCTATTCTATAGAACAATTTACATCTTATGATGAATTAAAAATGGCATTTGGCTATAATACAAATAATCGTTTTCTATTTTGGGGAGATAACAATAATACGCAAAGAGAAGACCATAAAGTTTCAAAAGCAACAGGACTATACATAAAATTTTTCCAAAAGAGCTTTACTGCAAATATGGATTATCCATCAACAAAATATGCTCTTGTCCCTACAGAGATGGAAGATTCTGCAATATATATTAATAGCATAACTTATGGACAATTAGGAATACTTGCCCTAGAAACTAACTTTTCAGCAGACTATGCTAAAGAAAATATTTCAAAATGCTTTCACAAAATATTTAGTAACAAACATACTAACTTTACACAAGAAGAAACTAGATTCCTTAACTCTTGTGAATTCAAAGTTTTATTACTAAATGGAGGAAATACAACTTTCACCCAATCTTTTTCAGGAGTAGAAGGATTCATAGAACATATTAAAAGAAATGAATTTTCCACTCAAAATCCAGGAACTCCAATATTTTGTTCATTTGCACGTCTTGCTGATAATACACCTCTCTATATAAAATTTAAATATACAATTAATAAAGAACCTCTTTACATTGATATCGTTGATCATAAAACTGGAGAATTCGCTCATGATTATTCTATATACTTCTATTCTGACAAAAAGAGGACTCCAGCAATAGCACCCCCAAATATCAAATTTAACTTTGAAAAAAGAATAAAATATGAAGACCCTGATATAAGATTTAGAGATACTACTTTTATTGAGACTTTTCAGAACTTTGATTCAAATAAAAAAATTCAAGCTTGCAAATTTGTTGAAAAAAAAGATTTTTTCACCTTTAGTGGTAGATCAAGAGATGGATTTGAGTTCGATAGAAATACATCATATATAAATGAAACCTTATTAGATAGTAAAGACTACAAACTTTTAAAAATATGGACTATACAAGATGGAATAATACCTGATAGCATCGCATATTTATTTGATAAAAAGAACAATGAGACATCTACAGAATTTCTCCAAAATGACCAATACTCAATATACCGTAAGAAATTTGGTGAGGGAAGAGAGAGAGGAAACAAGGAACGGCATTCTTTTTTTGGTAATCAAAGGAGAGAATCATTCGACCCTATCTTCAATGTCAATAATAATAGAAATTCTAATAAAAGTGTTTTTGGCGGGCACAGATAAGTTCCTATAATATATTATTTATAGCGACAAAAGCAAATCATAAGAGCAAAATTAGAACATAGCAAAGCTTGTTCTGCATACAACCTCTATTCCATGAGGAGTTAAAATAGTTTCTCCAATACATGTTTTTTGCGTTATCACATTTTTAGTGTAACTTTGCAGGCAAGTATTAAATCAGACAATTATGCAAGACTTAGTAATTTACAATACACTGCATCGTAAGAAGGAATTGTTCCAACCCATCGCTGCACCTAACGTGGGTATGTATGTCTGTGGTCCTACTGTTTATGGCGATCCACACCTTGGGCATGCGCGTCCTGCCATCACTTTCGACCTCTTATTCCGCTATCTGAAGCATATCGGGTATAAGGTTCGTTATGTTCGTAACATCACTGACGTGGGGCACTTGGAGCATGATGCCGATGAGGGGGATGATAAGATTGAGAAGAAGGCACGGCTTGAGCAACTCGAACCAATGGAGATTGCACAATATTATACCAATCGTTATCACGATGCTATGCATGCATTGAATGTTTTGCCGCCAAGTATTGAGCCGCATGCAACGGGGCATATCATAGAACAGGAGGAGCTGGTGAAGCAGATTATGGACAATGGTTATGCTTACGAAAGCAATGGTAGCATTTATTTCGACGTGGCTAAGTATGACAAGGACCATCATTATGGCGTATTGTCAGGGCGTAATCTCACCGATATGATTAATAACTCTCGTGAGTTAGCAGGCGTTGGTGAGAAGCATAATCAGGTTGACTTTGCATTGTGGAAACGTGCTATGCCCGAACATATCATGCGTTGGCCATCGCCTTGGAGTAATGGTTTCCCGGGTTGGCATTGTGAGTGTACAGCTATGGGGCGCAAGTATTTGGGCGATCACTTTGATATTCATGGTGGCGGTATGGACTTGATATTCCCGCATCATGAGTGCGAGATTGCACAAGCTGTAGCTTCACAAGGTGATGAAATGGTGAAGTATTGGATGCACAACAACATGATTACGATCAATGGACAGAAGATGGGTAAGTCGTTGGGCAACTTTATTACGCTCGAGCAGTTCTTTACTGGCAAGCATGACACGCTCACGCAGGCTTACTCGCCAATGACAATTCGTTTCTTCATCCTATCTGCTCACTATCGTGGGACTGTCGACTTCTCTAACGAGGCATTGCAAGCTGCAGAGAAGGGATACGAACGTTTGATGAATGGTATTGAGGATTCGGCACGCATTCAGCCATCGGATGCATCGGACGAGAATACGAAGAAGTTTGTTGCTAGCTTCCGTCAAAAGTGTTACGATGCGATGAATGACGACTTAATGACGCCTGCTGTCATCTCTAATCTGTTTGAGGCTTGCCACTTGGTAAACGTTCTTATCGATCACAAGGCACAGATTTCTGCCAATGACCTAAAGGAACTCACGGAGACTATGCAACTCTTTGCTTTCGATATCTTGGGGCTCAAGAACGAGCGCAGTGCTAATAACGATGCACGCGAAGAGGCATACGGAAAGGTTGTAGACATGGTACTCGATCTTCGTGCAAAGGCTAAGGCTGAGAAGAACTGGGCGGTCAGCGATCAGATCCGTGACGCATTGGCTGATGCAGGTTTCCAAGTGAAAGACACTAAGGATGGTGTTACTTGGAAACTTGACAGATGAATTGAAAACTTCAGACTATTTCATTGATGAGCGTAAATGCCGTTTGTCAGTGGAGTAAGCGGTAAATAAAAGGATAATGAGTGAGCCCTAAACAGTGTGTCGCTCGTATTCATTCCTATAAGGATAGATATTCTTAGTATGTGTTAGCGGTAATGTGCAGTGTATTAGGAATATCTATCCTTATTTTTTATTCAATTATTAGGGTGATAATAACCGCCTAAGCAATATGAAACGAACAAAGACTCTTCTCCTTTCTTGCTTGATAACCATGCTGGTAGGGCTTGGCTTATTCTTTTGGTTGCTTCCTTCTAAGCAGACCGCTAAGCCAGTAACGATTGAAGAAGACTCGGATTCAGTTGTTTTCGTACAGCCGAAAGCTGTTGTAAATGACACGACAAAAGACATAAATGTCATCAGAGATTATTATCGTCTCTATCTTAAAAGAGCAAATGGTCAGGATATTTCTATCCATGATGAGCGTAGGTTTCTCACGCAGACATTGATAGATAAGCTGTGTTATTGCGGTGGAACTAACTATTTACCTTTGTTCCCACTTGAAGACAATAGGGACCCAAGATGGTCGTTGGATAATTTAAAAATACGCTCTGAGGGTGGAAACTGGTATAGCATACAGTTATATGATCACAAACTAAAGAGCAATTGCAATCTTGCTTTGCGAATGGTAACTGACAAAGATGGGCAGAGAAGGATTGGTTATGCCTATCAATATGGTCAAGCTTCGGAGTTTTCGGATGCAGATATTTATAAGAAACTTGTGAAGATGGATGAACATCCAAAAGATGAAATCGCTTTTCTAAAGGCTTTTATCCGTTCTTATCTCTCGCTGAACCTAACGATAGACCTCGATGCACCTGCTTATAGAAAGTATCTTTGTGATAAGTTTGTGAAAGCCGGAGAAGGAGTCTATAAGAACAAGTATTCAGGTAATTATCAAATAGACTGGTTGGATAGTCCCGGTATTGATTATCTTTCAGATATTCCTTCCTTTTCCATTGTTCCCGATAAGGAAGGGGAAGGATACTTTGTCATACCAGAAGGTGTGGCTACTTACGAAGGATATTATGTGAATGTTGGAAAACGAAACGGGCATTATTATATTATGCAATACGGTACAACAGCCCCAGATATAGAACCATCGGACGATATTGAACCGGTAACTATTGAAGGATAGTGACAGAGTAGGTCTGAGTAAGATAGGAGACGGAGCCTTTTAATGTGTTGTAAATGCCATTTTTACAAACGTAACAGTATGTGTTAGAAGTATAATAAATCTGTTTTCCGAATTATTTTCATGAAGAAAAATATTTCTTTTCATGAAAATAAATTCTTCTTCTCGTGAAAATATTTTCTTTTTTGTATGAAAGTAAATCAGTAAAGATTAGTTTCTAAGTTTTAGAGTTTGGTTTTTACCTTTTTATTCCTTTGCTTTTTGCATTTTAAAACTGAGTAAAGTTACCTTGTTTTGCAGCTTATTATATTCGTTATAATGAACATAATGTCTCCTTTTTTGTCATCTTTAGAGGTACTGTTGTTATACCGCACGTGTCGTGTTGATGGTTAGCACGAATGGTGCGGATGGCTAAACACCTCGCAATAGGCTATTAATGTGGAATTAATTTAATGTCAGAAAAGAGTTGTATTACGTAAAAGTAACTAACATTATTTGGTTAGAGGAGGTTTGTTTTATCAAAGGTAATACCATAGAGGTTAAGGGGCATAAAACGAAATGTAACAAAATGGAAGATGATAGAAAACGACTATATACGTTGATATTCAAATAGTTAGGGAGAATTTAGAGAAAGGAGACTTGCAAAACGAAATGTTACATTGCGTTACATTCGTGTTACATTTAGGGGATTATTTGAACAGTGTTTGAAGCATAAATGTTACATGGGTGAAAAATAGGGCTACATGAGACGGCGTTTTGATTGAAGACGGGTAATTTGTAACATGAATACGATAGAGGACGTCACAGGCGAAGGAAAAGGCTTTATCGGGTGATTTGAGAATGTTTGAAGTATGGCAGAAGCAGTTGCATCCTGCCTTTTATTTTATCGCAAAGAATAAAATATAAATCATTAAAATATCGTATATAATTATTATTTTGTATATTTGCAGCAAAAAGGAGTAAATATGACGAAGGTAATACATGTGCAATTGATGCAGGGACGAAAGAATTATTACTTTGGCTCAATTCCTGCGATTTACAGCGTTTTGACGGCTGAAGATATAGGTATTAAGCAAAGCTCGCTGGAGCGTGTAGGACTGAGCAAGGGAGGGGTTGTACTGAACAAAAAGGCTTGTATCAGGGCTGGTGAGCTTATACGCTCAAAGATGACAAAATAAGGGTATGTATGAACAGCTAAAACGCTGATTGAACGATAGTTGAACGGCTTTCAATACGTTTTTGAACGGTTGGAAGCCGTTTTTGCGTTTTATTGGGTCATAAAAGGTGTGTTTTTAGGGTAAAAAATGGGTTTGGGTGGACACTTGGGTGGACGATTGGGTGGACACGATAAAACGAAATGTGTAACAAGGGTGGACATTAGGGTGGACACTTTTTATATGTTTTTGACCACATTCACCCCCCTAATAAAGACGAAAAAAAGCGGATAGAACCCATTTTTTATCATTTACACCCCCCATTTATTCCGCATAGTGAGGGGTATAATGTCATTTTTAACTATACCGCTTTTTATCCGAAACCATTGTATTTACAGGCTTTCCCGACTTATTTAGGCTCAAAATAGGTGTAATTTTGTGCGTGTGTCCCTTTTTAGTGCTATTCAAGGCGTATAATGCCTATAACGAGTCCCACGGAGTAGATCTCTGTGAGTGGTAGTTCAAATGCATCATAGTCGGGGTTGTCAGATATAATACGTATGTGTTGTTCGTCAGACCCTGGCTTGATACGCTTGATGATGGCACCCTGCTCCGTGTCCAACACGTATGGTCTATTCCATTGAAAGAATAATGAAGACATAGGTATGCGCTGACATGCTACTATGTCACCAGACTTATAGGTAGGAATCATTGAGTCTCCACTGACAGGAATAAGGAAGTCGGCATTTCTGAAAGCAGGCACCACATAGTGTTCGCACTCGTATTTGAGTACAGAAACTTCTCCCTTTAATGCACCCGCCATTGCGCTAAATGGTATAAGAGGTATCCCCTTCTGTGGGTTTTCAACATGCTTTGCTGTTTGGATGCTTGATGTACTCGGTTGTGCTGCTACGTGTGACTTATCCGTTTCTGTTTTTACCTCATTATTTAGATCTGAGTACTGTAGAATTAAGTCTTCGTCATCTATCCAAATTTTGGGCTTTGCAGTTGTTCGGAACACTTTATTACCACGAGATAAGAATAGCCATTCTGGTGAGATTTCATAAAAGTCACACATTCTTGCCAGCGTTTCTGCAGAGGCATTCATTCTTCCATTCAGAATTTCTGAAAGTTTAGAAGGAGTCATTCCTAAAGATTCTGCCAAGCCTGTCTTGCTGGATATAAGATCATTCATTAGAATTGCATTTACGGCTGTATGAAACCGTTTGTTTATTTCCTCTTTTGTTAATATGCGCTCGTAGAGTTCCATATTTCTGAAATTAAATTTGTATTTTTTCTGAATTTTGTTTGTTTATTTACAGAATTTCTGTATATTTGCAGCGTGTTAAGTTTATTAACAGCGCCCAAAGATACAAAAAAGGGGCGTGATAGAAGAATGTTTTATTAAAAATATAAAAGTATGAAAACTTACGATGTGTATTTTGATGATGAAATGAGTAGCAACAATATAGGCTTTAAGTCAAGTTATGAATAT
>NZ_JAPWAR010000048.1:0-7744 GCF_041433025.1 Prevotella sp. 20925_1_30
TGTTGATGTGAAGAAAGCCTCTCCTTGATGCGAAGAAACGCCCCCTTCGTTTTAAAAAGAGCCCCCCTTTGTTTGTTGTCCTGCTATTTCTGCTTACGAGGCAGTACCTCGTAATACTTCGACCAGCCTTCCCCAGCCAACGTCCAAGCAACACTCCCCTCCTTTCGGAGGGGTCGGAGGAGGCTTCCTCAACCATCTTCTCGTATGCAAACAGCAGTATTCACTCCCCTCTCCATTACTTCCCTTCGGTCAGTGACCGCTGGTTCGGAGAGGGGGTGAGGCTGTAGTTGGGCTAGTGGTGAGCCTGTATGGCTTGCGAGTGAGGCTTTCCTTACAGCAGACTCTCCCCAAAGATAGCGTTCTTGATGTCCTTCTCATGCTCGAAGACAAAGCGTGCCACGATTGCACTAAGGATGGCTGTTGAGGGGAGTTTGATACTCGTTGCCGACTTTAATCGGTCTAGTACGCTCTTCAAATTAGAGTCTATATATACCGTTGCAAGGCGTGAGTCACGCATTTTATAGTCTCGTGCCAGGTCGAGGAAGAGCTGCCAACTATCCTCACCGCTATCCTTTGCCATCGAATACTCACGTGCCAACTGCCTGCCCTCAGCCTTTGGTAACTTCTTAGCAGCTGGTGCCGTGCGGTCTTTCTCATCATTCACTGCATCGATTGCAGACACCTGACCAAATCGAGACTGCTGTGTTTCTGGTTCCGTATCAGCTGTTTGTACCACTTGTTCAGTAGACTGCTCCACTGCTGTCGGACGCTCGTTTTCCACCTGCTCTACTGCCTGCTGCACTTCTTCCTGTGGCTCTTCTTCTGTCTTATCAACGACTTCAACCTCCTCATTATCAGCCTGTTTGTCGTCAGCATTAGCATTAGCTACACTTGTATTTACTCTCTGAACGCTATGAGCCAAGTCTGCCATTGCACCCGGCATCACAACCATTGTTCTCTTCTTCTTTGCCATGTTTAATTCAAAATAGTATTTTTAAAAGTCAAAACTAAACTCCAACCAGCCTCACCCCCGACCCCTCTCCGAATGGAGAGGGGAGTGATTAGATAGTGTGGATGTCATTATCTAAATAATTCCTACCCCCATCCTCTGTACTATCTACTC
The DNA here is from genome assembly GCF_041433025.1 of Prevotella sp. 20925_1_30. Lineage (NCBI taxonomy): Bacteria > Pseudomonadati > Bacteroidota > Bacteroidia > Bacteroidales > Prevotellaceae > Prevotella > Prevotella sp. 20925_1_30. The sequence goes on from NZ_JAPWAR010000048.1 coordinate 1,124, forward strand.
CCCTCTCCATTCGGAGAGGGGGCGGGGGTGAGGCTGTAGAGGGGGCGGGGGTGAGGCTATTTCATCCTTTTCACCATAAATTCAAACGCTTCTTTCACAGCGCTCCGTTGCGTAGCTAGGAGCTCAAAAGTGTTCGTTCGCTTCAGAGTTGCACGACTATTTACGGCTGGCGTAACCTTTCCGAACTTGCCAAACACTTCATCAGTTTTCTCCCACATATCCTGCTCCTCCGCCGTACCAATACGTGGGTCAATGCGGTTAGGAACGAAGAAGAGCTGTGCATGCATTTGTGGGTTATGCTCGCGTAAAACGTTGATTACCTGTACAAAAGTACCTGTTGAGTCGAGTGTCTTATCCTCATATTCATAAGGACAAACGATGTAATCGGCTTCAACAAACAATGGTGCCAATCCGTCCTCACTGATGTTACCAGGGGAATCGAACAACACGAAACCGTCAACCTGCGATGCCGAATCCATCAACTCCTGCATGGTCTCGACGTCAGTAACATCGAAATCCTGCACGTTGTAAGGCTCATCTTCACCCTCATAGAGCTGTGCGTCTTTCTGACGTTGCATGAGGATGGTCTTCTGCAAGTCGGTATCGATGATGCAAACATCCTTGCCTTTTGAGGCGAGATAATTAGCAAACAGGATGCAGAGGGTGCTCTTCCCTACCCCACCCTTTTGGTTTGCAAATACTACTTTCTTATTCTTCATTATTGTTGTTGATATTTGTTTCTATTCTTATTAATTATATTGTCGTATTATTGTCACCTATCAGCATTTTCTTCCAAACCACTCCGATACCTATCACATCAGCGATAATAAAGATAGGAAGGGCATAGGAATAAACATCTGAAATCCATCCTTTTACTCCCATATCAAGCCCCATAAGGAAGATTAGAAACGAACCGATAACCACCAAGACAAGGGCTGATAACATCCATATCTGCTTGATTATCAGATGGTAAAGTCTACCTCCTGTAAGCATTATTAGGCGTACGATGAGGAATAAATAGGCGGTTACTGCCACCCAACGGGATAGACTCACGATGGTTTTCCAGCTTATATAGAAGGCTTCACCACTATAGTCTGCCTCAGAGAAAAGCTCTAAGGGCTTCACATCCGTTAGGTAGATTACACCGAAGACAACGCATATCCATGATACGTAACTAACTATTGTCCAACCACTTACAGTGCGTCCCAAGCGGTGCGCCACACGTGCAAATACGGCGATCATAGCCATGAAGGAATAGCTCACCAAAAGCTCTGCTATCATGGAGAAATGGTCGACAAGCGTGTTTTGCTCATCTGTGAAGATGTTGTCATTAACGATCTCTAACTGACTACCTAATGCCATTACGTCACCCAATACACCTAGGATGAAGAGCGAAAGAAAGGCACTCATCAGATTCTCTTCGAGCCTCGTTGCAGGCAAACAAGATATGATCTTTTCTTTTTTCATTCGTCTATTTCGTCTATAAATAGTTCTTCTTCGTCCTTTAATAACCACTGACCTTTAATGTAGTTATCCGTGCTAGGAGCATGTAGATGGGCTGCATCTAAGATATTCCTCCATAACACTCCGATATAGAGAACGACGGATAGATAGCACATACATAATATAATTTCTAACATCAAAGGAACGTTATTGTTGGCTGCTCCCGGTAGACAGAATTGTATCAAGATGAGGAACACACAGAAGGCTGCTAACTGCTTAACAAACAATATCTTGAGGTGACCTTTACTCAAAAGGAGTGACCGACTGATTATGTAAACATAGCAGAGAAAACTCAAAGTAACGCATGTAAAATAAACTCCATGGCATGTATTCATAATGTCAGCATCGAACTCATTGCTCACAGAAGAGCTGAATGTAAGCGCAACGATGATGTTAGAACAAAGCATGATCATCAAAAAGGTAGCAAACAGCCAAGCACCTATTGCTATGCTCATCCAGCCTACATGCGACCGACCAATGCGATGGATAACAAGTCCAAAGAGGGTCATCAAGCCCGCAAACCCACAATTAAATGGGATGTTCGTGAGGGTCTCTAAATCCATTTGACTTAGCCCAGAACCATACCAGAAGAGCGTGTTCGGACCAAGAACATACACCATTGAATAGGCTATCATACCGATAATAAAGAGCGAAAGGAAGATATTTGAAGCTCTTTGCTCCCATTTCTTCACAGGTAGAAAAGTTATATCTTTGGCATCCATAACCATGTTTTATTATCTTTTAGACGGCTTAAAAGAGCCTTATTGCATATTATTTACTTCTTTTACTATCATTTTGTAAAGTTCATACTACCCTTTTCTTCATCATTTCTGGCGTTTTTTTAACCATCTTACCATCTACTCGCAAATACGAGAAATACAGCAGTTATAAATGTTGAAGAATCTTACTTTCGATTCAGGTAACGCCCTCCCCCACCTTATTTATATATATATTATACATAAAATTGTGCTGGGAAGCACACTTGTTTATGCTTGACTCGCATCTTCCTCATCGATGTCCTCCTCTGTAATATCCGCTGACATCGAACCACGAAGGGCAATCGATGGAATCAAACCAAGCACGAAGACAATCAGTGTGAGGATGGTTCCGTAGGTGTCAATGGCTGTCATTGATAGTCCACCAACCTCATTATACATATAATAAAATACTCCGCCAGTTAGAAAGATGAGGATTGGACAAAAAATGATAGACATACCATACAAACGAATGGAGCCTCGGAACTTACGCACCAAACCGATTCCTAAGAATAGATTCAATAGTCCAATAACAACATTGTTGTAGCCTCGGAAGGTCTGAATCAATGCCTCCTCACGTGGTGTCTCCATCATAATGTCATGTGCAGGTAACAATGCTCTGTAACAAACAGCAGCTGTTCCAAGAACTGACAAAACCATAATCACAATCATTGCCAACTGCAAAAAGAAATGCTTACTATTATTTAGGCACCTGCGAAAAACCTCCCACATCACCAACTGAGTGGCGCATACAAGAATCGACTCTGCTATCTGAATCGCCGAAGAACTTTGAACAGTTTCAAAGGTCTCAGTCAATGATGTCATCCCATCAGTGGGTGCTCCTGTCCAGTGATCTATGCTATTTACCAAACTAAACGCTAGAAATAAACCAAGGCTCCAGTTGAGAGTTTCACTCTGAACAGATGATATTTTAAACTTCTTCATACGTTTTTATATATTTATGTTTTAGTCTTTCTAAATAAATAAACATCGCTTCGTTCATTTATATTAATGTGTATGCAAATATACACCTAAATACTGAAAGAAACAAATACATTCAAATGTTTTTGCTTAAAAAAACAATAAGATAAATCATTAAAAACGCATTTAAATAAGCAAATAAACACTTATTTAGTTGTTTATTTATTTATATATTTCATTATTAAATGAGCCTTTCTTTATAACAAACAAGTATTTAAATAGATATTATAAGTGACTTAAAGAAATAAAGAAATTATTATACTTTTATACATTTATATATATTTTCGAGACAAAGTAAGCGTCTGAAATTATGTTATATATTTATTGATTCATATAAAAGAGACATTCAATAGGCATGAAAAGAGGTTATACACTTATATAAAAATGATACTAGAAAGAATCAAAGTAGGTATCTATTTTAGTATAAACATATATTTATACAAAGATACAAAAGTACGTTTTCAATCTCAGGAAGTGGTTATTTTAAAGGGAGAATATACACAAATAATTATTTATATATTAGTATATAATATTGTTTTTCAACACTTTATAAGTACTAAAAGGGGATATGTAAAGAAAGAACGAATACTTATCTTGATAATTGGAGATAGGTAAGGAATATAAAAGAAGTTTAGTAGAAGACCGTAAAACGAGGTGTGATTCAAACAAGGGATACTATTTACAGATGAAGAGAAAAGTATATATTTATATAATAAAGACATGCTAATAACGAATTGAGAAGTATTTATAAAGACAAACCAGAGCATTTATAGAAAGACTAATAAGTAGTTTATACTTTTATGCTTTTATATATTTAATAGTATATAAAAGCCCGAATCAGTATTTAAAAAGTGTTTATATAAATACATACAACTAATAACAAATAAATAAATAAGTATTTTTTTATTTATATATTAGTATCGTTTAAGAAGCAAGTAAACATATATTTCATTTATAATAGTATTATATTTTTATATATATGAGCAGTTAATTAAAAGTGCAATAACATATTCAAAGAAAGAAGTAAACCCTTAGATACATATAAAAGGAGTGTGTTTATAATATGTATATATAAATATGTTTTAAAACAGATAAGTAAAAGAATAAATACATATTAGCATTAATAAGGTAAAACAAAGTGCGCTGCAAGGAGGAAGGAAGTAGGGGAGAAGAAAGCGAAATAATGTGCAGGAAGAGGAAAAGAAACAATGATAAATACATGAAAAGAGGATAAAAAAAGAAGCTAAAGAGATTCCAATAAGTACATAAAAGCACTTTCAACGAAACAAAGAATGCCCAACTATAAAACCAAGAAGACACCCCTGTAAAATAAAGAAAGCCAGCCTATAAAACAAAGGAAATTCAACTAAAAACAAAGAAGAACTCAGCTATAAAACAATGAAACGCCTTCTTCAATGCAAGGAAAGGCACTCTTTAACATGAAGGGAGGCTCTCTTTAAATAAAGAAAAGCACTTCCTGCATTGTTAAAGAAACTCAGAAGGGCGTTTAAAGGATATAAAAGCCACAAAAATAACATCTCTTCTTATTCACAAGAAACGACTAACTATCTAGGAAAGAGTAAGATACTAATTTGAGAAATAGCTCTGATTAGCAAAATAAAACGAGTCCATTTAAATAAGAGAAAGGCTCTAAAAACTAAAGATTAAACGGCAAAAAAATAAAGAAAAAACATTCCTCTAAATAAGAAGAAATAACCCCCAAAAACTGAGATAACATCTATCTGGAGGGAAAAAGACGACAAAATAGTAAGGTTATAATGGGTATATTAAAAGGTAAGAAACGACAAATAGGGAGAGAAAACTTACTTACTTAAAACTAAGAAGTTCGACAAATAAGTAAGTTAAAACGCCTAGAACGATCAGAAAGAAGCATTTGAAAGACGACAAAATAGGAAGTTCTTTGAGGAAAAAGAGCTTTGCGACAAATTAGGAAGATATTTCTTTGAGTGTAGAAGAGCATATAAAGAGTTGTAAATCAGTATGTTTACAAAGGCAATTAAAGCCAAACGGCGACAAAAAAGTGAATTGTTTGGGTATTATTTAAATGTTTCATACAATATAGAAGAGCTAAAGTTCTGTTATACAGAGGAGTTAGTAAGGATGAAGAAAGGAATTCTTAAAGTAAATAAGTTCCTAATATGTCGCTGTAAAAGAGGCTCATCTTGTACAAAAAATAGGTACTTTTGGTAGTTAAAAGGGGGTAAATCGACAAACAGGGAACAAAAAACTTGAATGAAGCTAAGTATTAATTATAGAAAAGGAGACGTATTGGGAAGGTTGAAAAGACGACAGAATGGGAAGAAAAAAACAAGTAATAAGACAAGAGAAAAGCGACAGGAAAAATAGGAGAATGTTGGTTAAGAAAATAAAAGGAAACGATTTGCTAGATGATAAAAGGAATCTGACAAAAAATAAAGTTATCAAGAGAGAAGAGAGTAGGGTAGGGGTGAGTAAAGCGAAGTAGAGCATAAGATAAAATAAAGCTATACGACTAATAACAAAACACTTAGCGTTGAGTTAGTTACGAACAAACCAGTTAGAAGAATAAAAGACCATCGACGATAAGACTAGGAGTAAACCGACAGAAAAACAACAAAGAAAGCATAAAGACTGATATAAGAGAGCGAAAGAAGCGGCGGAAAAAACGAACAGCAAGCACAAAGCAAGCACCCCTCAAGCTAAGTTGCGACAAATAGGGAGGGTCGCCCAAAAGCCCTTAGTAAAAGTCATCTCCACACAGGCAAATATCTTTTTAACCCTTAACTTAAAAACTTCTCATCGAGTTAGATATCGTTAGTTAATCAATTATAAGACATTAGTAAAGGTGTTTTAAGATACTGATATACAATGAGTTGCAGGGGTAACTACCGACAAATTAGTAAGTTAGCGACGACAGATTAGTAAGATGGAGGCGACAGATTGGGAAGGAGCTTGCGACAGATTAGTAGGTAGATAATGGATGTGTTCGACGAATAAGGAGCATTGGTTCGACGTTTAGGGAGCCTCTTGTTGATATTTACGAATAGTTATGACAAAATAAGGAAAATCTTAGTTTTAATAGAGGAGATAATTGCCTTTTATGTAGGATGTTGTCTTTAAAAGGGTAGGGGAGTCTGTGATGTTATGGAGAAGATAATTGTTTGTAAACAACTTATTGCTTGATAGTTACAAAAGAAAGCGTTTTTAAGATCGACAATAAGGGAAGATTTTATGTGAAGAGAGGTATGCTAAGATACGACAAAAGGGTAGGTTTTTGAAAAACATTTACTTGCTTTGGGGGGAGGAGAGGGTGATGAGTGAGGGTGATGGGGCTGATTGGGCAGATAAAGGAGGGTGAGGAGTGAGGGTGATGGGGCTGATT
>NZ_JAPWAR010000049.1:0-6908 GCF_041433025.1 Prevotella sp. 20925_1_30
AGGGTGATGGGGCTGATTGGGCAGATAGGGGAGGGTGAGGAGTAGGGGTGATGGGGCTGATTGGGCAGATAAAGGAGGGTGAGGAGTAAGGGTGATGGGGCTGATTGGGCAGATAAAGGAGGGTGAGGAGTAGGGGTGATGGGGCTGATTAGGCAGATAGGAAAGGGTGATGAGTGGGGCAGATAGGGCTGATTGGGCAGATAGAGGAGGGTGATGAGTGAGGCGGATGGGGCTGATTGGGCAGATAGGGGAGGGTGATGAGTGAGGCAGATGGGGCTGATTGGGCAGATAGGGAAGGGTGAGGAGTGAGACAGATGGGGCTGATTGGGCAGATAGGGAAGGGTGAGGAGTGAGGGGGATGGGGCTGATTGGGCAGATGGAGGAGGGTGAGGAGTGAGGAGGATGGGGCTGATTGGACAGATAGAGAGGCATTGGAAAGTCGCCAAACCAGTTGGTTATCCATCATTTTAAAGGCTGAATTTTGAATTATGAGAATAATTGCTTACTTTTGCCTAATGATATACAATGCTCATGCCAGTGCTTAGCAATGTGGCAGACAAAGGTTTGTTCTACAACAACCAGTGCTTAGCCAGACAACAGCTGCTACTTAGTAATGTGATTGTCCATGTCGAGTGCAACAACTAGTGACGATAGGCAAGACGATTGCGAACGATAGCTTGCACTCTTGCGAGCGGTGGACTGGAGCGGAGTTATCGCTAGAGATAAGAATAGATATGGAACCATTGGCAGAAAGGATGCGTCCTCGGACGCTGGATGAATACATTGGGCAGGAGCATCTTGTGGGTCAGGGAGCTGTCTTGCGACGTATGATCGACAGCGGTCATATCAGTTCGTTCATCCTCTGGGGACCACCAGGCGTCGGCAAAACCACGCTCGCTCAGATTATTGCCCATCAATTAGAAACACCCTTCTACACGCTCTCGGCGGTGACAAGTGGTGTAAAAGATGTACGCGAGGTGATCGATCGGGCGAAGAGCGGGAGGTTCTTCAATTCGGTTTCCCCGATACTCTTTATCGACGAAATTCATCGATTCTCTAAGTCGCAGCAAGACTCCTTGTTGGGTGCTGTGGAGAGAGGAGTTGTGACGTTGATAGGCGCAACGACGGAGAATCCCTCATTCGAAGTCATCCGTCCACTGCTGTCGCGTTGCCAGTTATATGTGCTGAAATCGTTGGGGAAAGACGACCTTCTCCGCCTCGTGCAACGTGCAATCACGGAAGACACGGAGCTGAAGAAACTCACGATAAAGCTCTCCGAGACGACCGCCCTACTGCGTTATAGCGGTGGCGATGCACGTAAATTGCTCAATATTATCGACCTCCTCGTGGGTGCGCGGACGTCAGATGAGATTGTTATCACCGATGAGTTGGTGGAGAAAGAGCTGCAGGAAAACCCCTTGGCATACGATAAGGACGGTGAGATGCACTATGATCTTGTGTCTGCATTCATCAAGTCGATTCGTGGAGGAAACGCCGATGCCGCCCTCTATTGGATGGCTCGGATGATCGAAGGAGGCGAAGATCCGCGTTTTATCGCACGCCGTGTAGTGATCAGCGCAGCCGAGGATATCGGACTTGCGAACCCCAATGCTCTATTGCTGGCAAACGCTGCCTTCGATGCAGTCGACCGCATAGGATGGCCAGAGGGGCGCATACCTTTGGCGGAAGCGGTGGTCTATCTCGCTCGTTCCAAGAAGGACAATTCGGCTTATAAGGGTATCAATGCCGCCCTTGAGGAGGTGCGCCGTTCGGGTAATCTGCCCGTTCCGTTGCACCTTCGGAATGCACCGACAAAGTTGATGAAAGACCTTGGTTATGGCGATGGATATAAGTATCCTCACGATTATGAGGGGCATTTTGTCGAGCAACAGTATATGCCAGATGAGTTGGAGGGGAGGGAGTTTATACCCGACTAACAGCCTCCCTACAGCCCCACCCAGCCTCCCCGAAAGGGGAGGAGCAGCCTCACACCCTCTCCGAACCAGCGGTCACTGACTGAAGGGAAGTAATGGAGAGGGGAGTGAAAACCATTGTTTGCAGATGAAGGGGGCGTTTCTTTGAAGCGAAGAGAGGCTTTCTTCATAGCAAGGAAACGCCCTCGTTATGGCAACGAAAGGCTCTCTTTATAATAAGGAAACGCCTTTGTTGATGGGAATGAAAGCCTCACAGCCTCTCCGAACCAGTGGTCACTGACCGTAGGGAAGTAATGGAGAGGGGCGTGGATAGTATCATTTCCCACAGAACAAACAACTTGTCAACTCGTCAACTATTAACTCGTCAACTTGAAGTAATCATAATTTTGAATTAGAGAAAATGCTCTCGTCAGCTTATTAAAACAAATAATAACAACAAAAGGAGGCACTCTCACTGCCTTACTCATATATCCTTACCAACTCCCGTGAGGCTACATCCCCTCCTTTCGGAGGGGCTTGGGGAGGCTTTCGGAGGGTGAGTTCGGTTTTGGGGAGGCTTCCGATAAACAATAAAAAGTATGAAACTAGTCATTCTCGACTGCCATGCAGTCAACCCTGGTGACCTCTCGTGGGAGCCAATAAAGCAACTCGCTGATTGTACGATATACGAAAGAACACGACAGGAAGACGTCGTTGAGCGTGCAAAAGACGCTGACGGAATACTCATCAATAAGGTGAATATCACTGAAGAAGTGCTCCAACAACTGCCTAAACTGAAGTATATTGGAGAGCTGGCAACGGGTTATAATAATATTGACATCGCTGCGGCACGTGCAAGAGGAGTTGTGGTTTGCAATATCCCAGCCTATAGTACCGATAGTGTGGCACAACATGTTTTCGCCTTACTATTGAATGCTGCAACACGAGTAGACCATTATGCCGAGGCTGTCAGACGTGGTGATTGGTGCAAGCAGCAGGACTTCTGCTATTGGGATACGCCTCTGATCGAACTCGCAGGGAAAACTCTTGGTATTGTCGGACTCGGTCACATCGGTCAGAAAGTGGCGCAGATTGCCCACGCCATGGGTATGGATATCTCTGCATATACCAGTAAGAACAGTAGCGATCTACCCGAGTGTATCCGCAAGACAACCCTCGAAGGACTCTTTAGTACGTCTGACATCATCACCCTCCATTGCCCTCTTACGGCAGAGAATACGCACATGATCAATGCTGAAAGCCTACAGAAAATGCGCCCCGGAACCATCCTTATTAATACAGGACGTGGTGGGCTCATTGACGAACAGGCTGTTGCTGATGCCCTCGAAAGCGGTCATCTCAAAGCCTATTGTGCAGATGTTATGACCGACGAACCGCCTCGCACGGACAATCCCCTTCTACAACAACCCAACGCATATATCACTCCGCACGTGGCATGGGCTACTCGTGAGGCACGCGAAAGACTCATGGCTATTGCCGTGGAGAATATCAAGAAATTCATAGAAGGCACTCCGCAAAACTGCGTATGACCTACACTGACCCCCATCTCGTCCGTACCCTCCAGGTGATCTTGGAGTTCCTTGGCACCTTCGCATTCGCCATCTCCGGTATACGGCACGCCGCCCAAAAGCACTTCGATTGGTTCGGAGGCTACGTATGCGGCTTTGCTGTTGCCATCGGAGGCGGTACGATACGTGATGCCATGCTTGGTGTGCGCCCGTTCTGGATGTCAAATATCATGTATGTGTTGGTTACTGGACTTGCACTCTTCCTCGTTATCCTATCGAGGAAATGGATAAAGAAACTCGATAACGCATGGTTCGTCTTCGATACACTGGGCTTAGCTCTGTTCACCATAGCCGGTATTCAGAAGACCATCGCACTGGGACATAGCTTCTGGGTAGCCGTTATCATGGGGTGTATCACGGGTGTGGCAGGTGGCGTCATACGTGATGTTCTGTTGAATAACATCCCCGTCATCTTTCATAAAGAGATTTACGCTGTGGCAAGTGTGGCAGGAGGTCTAACCTATTGGACGCTCTTCTCGCTCGGACTGGGGCTTCCCCTGACGGTGATAGTTACCTTTCTTATGATTTGTGTAATACGCTTTGTTGCAGTAGGTTACCATATTTCGCTACCGACACTACACGATGAAGACGAAAAGAAAACGTAAAAAAGTTGATGAAAAGTTTGGTGGGTTGAAATAAAAGTGATACCTTTGCACTCGCAATTAAGCAATAGCACTATTGCTCTTAACGTTTGCAACCATTTTAATGGTTCCGTAGCTCAACTGAATAGAGCACTTGACTACGGATCAAGAGGTTACAGGTTTGAATCCTGTCGGAATCACATAGAGGACATCTTAACGGTGTCCTCTTTTTTTGTGTGCGTGTGCAAAGACAGAGGGGAGGCCTCTCCCCCGTCCCATCTACAGCCTCTCCCCAACCCCTCTCCGAATGGAGAGGGGCGTGAACACTACTAGTAGGATAAAAGAGGATGGTAAGTGGGAGTAGAGATAATTGTGTTTTGGAATTTAAAAGTAGCCTCGGGAGAAATACATCCCCTCCTTCGGAGGGGCTTGGGTAGGCTTTTAGTAGAATTAAGGAAACGCCCTTCTCGATTGCAGAAGGGCGTTTCTTCGTTATGAAGAGAGCCTTTCTTCACACCAACGAAACGCCCTCTTTATTTGCAAACAATGGTCTTCACTCCCCTCTCCATTCGGAGAGGGGGCGGGGGTGAGGCTGTAGTTGGGGCGGGGGTGAGGCTTCTTTTCACCTACTCCCATTAGGTATTCCTCCCCTTGGGGGAGGTTAGGTGGGGTTGGTGAAACAATTTCGTCGAATTTAAAGGGGCTTTCATCGAGTTAATAAACATTTAATATTTTATTAATTTAAGATATCTTTTTTTGCGATTGAACATCCTTTGCACAACATCAAACTAACTTTGTCAACAAATCACATAGCCCACTTCTCACCCCAGCAAGTGGGCTGGTGATATCAAAGGACATGCGCCCCACTTCCCTTCTCCTACCACTCAACAAGTGGTAACAAGCGTGGGCAAGGCATGAAGCCACACATTATTAATGCTTAAAATAGTACAACTATGGAAGATGGAAAGAAGAAAAAAACAATGATGAAACCAATGAAGAAATGGACAGAAGAGGATATGCAACGCCTGAAGTCCACGATTATTAATGATTTTTACGACCTAATCAATCGTAGTGAGAAGGAGGGTTTGTATTGGAAAGGTGCCACCTGCGACCTGATAGATATGGCACACATGGTGTGGGAGAGTGGAGCTTTATTGCGCCCTGATGGTCGACCGATGGACTTTATCTCTATCGTTCGTAACATCTGTCGGGTACTGCATGTGAGGGTTCCGAGTAACCCCTCTTCAACGGTTATGGCGGTGCGGATGCGTAAAAACATACGTGTTGGGCCGCTCTTGGAACGCTACTTGTATGTGATGACAACCATCGATATACAGGATCCCGTGCGGTTAGAAATAGGTAGAAGGAAGCCTTATCAAAGCTAACAACCAGCCTCACACCAACCCAACTAAAGCCTCACCCCCGCCCCCTCTCCGAATGGAGAGGGGCGTAAACACTATTGTTTGCAAGTGACGGAAAGCCTCACCCCCGTCCCCTCTCCGAGTGGAGAGGGGAGTGAATACTGCTAGTAGGATGAGAGAGGATGGTTAGCGGGAATAGAGGTAATCATATTCTATAATTAAAGGAAACGCCCTTCTCGTTTGGAGAAGGGCGTTTCTTCGTTATGAAGAGAGCCTTTCTTCGCACCAACGAAACGCCCCCTTTATTTGCAAACAATAGTTTTCACTCCCCTCTCCATTCGGAGAGGGGCTGGGGGAGAGGCTGTAGTTGGGTTGGGGGAGAGGCTTTCCTTTATTTGCAAACGCAACTGTTTTATATATAGTTTATGCTTATTTAACAAAAATGGGGGGGTAAATAAAGGTTTATTAATACCTTTGCAGCCAATTAATACGCCGTTTTCTATATTAGAACAAAACTATTTAACAAATACAATTAAACCATTTATGAGAAAGAAGAGAACCTATATTCCACCGAGAGTGGTGCAGATTAATTGTGAGTATGAGGGCATGATATGTCATAGTAAGCCAATAACTCCTGATGCAAATAACTCTAGTGAAGAAGATTGGAATCCGAATGAAAACATCGGAGGAGACGATGAACACGGATTTGAATAAACCATTGATAAGACTTAAAAAGATGTTATACAATTTAAAGAGTACAATTACAAAGATTGGTTTTGGTGCAGTGATAGCCTTGTTAGTAGGCTGTAATAATAATGTAGAAAATGATGCTGCGAGTAATCAAAAAGCAAAAGTTGGAATTGAGATTATCGAGTCAGGCTATGATAATCTAGCCCCTGCTTCACGTGCTGTAAGTAGTAATAGCGATAATCAAAAGTCTGTAGTTGATTTTAACGACTGCGGTGCTTCTACCGAACTCGTCCCTGATCAATCAAGTAAAGAACCTGCAACACGTGCCATAACAGGCAATACGCACTATACAATTCGATTCTATGAAGGGTCGACGAGAGTAGGGGAACTAAAGGGAAGAATGAATGGTTCAACCTTTACTCCTGATGCGGGCACGTCTAACCAGCTATTTTTAATGCGTGGAAAGACTTACACTTTTGTTTGTTTCAACGATGATGTCGTTGCAAATGGAGAGTCTCTTGAGGTGAGTTTGGATAAAGCTGCGACTGCACGCATTGGACGACAAACAGTCACAACAGGTACTACTTGGGCGCAAGAAACAGTAAAGATTATCTCTAAACATGCTGGTGTACGTGTCAGAACACAGATTCAAGCACAGAAGCATACGGTAAAAGACTTTAAAGCTAAGTTCCTTTCAAACTCGACAAACATACCTAATAAGGTGTCATACAATCCTGTTACGGGTGTTTACACAACCCTCTCTACAGCTGCATT
>NZ_JAPWAR010000050.1:0-5644 GCF_041433025.1 Prevotella sp. 20925_1_30
AGCCATTGTAGAGTATTTAGGGAGTATTTACCCCCTCTGTACGTACTCTGAGAAGAAGAATGTATATAAAAGAAAAGTATCATAACTACTTGTAGCTATGATACTTACGTTTTTGTTAGGATTTCTCTGTTGGTCTGTTCAGAGTACCTAAAGCGGAGAGAGAGGTTTGTGAACCAAACTCTCGTATCTCGTTGTATATAAATCTTCTATATATTTTGGCAAGTCATCTGTGTAGCATTTTTGTAGCAGTATTTTGACCGCTTAGTGACTACCATTCTGACTACCTTTTGAAAGCACAACAGCTCCCTTTTCTTGCGTACAAAGGTATATAAAATTGTACTTACCTCCAAATCTTTGTACCATAAATATTTAGAGATTTTACTGCTACACTTTCCAGTGCAAGGTGCAAGCCCCTATATATAAGGGGACTTGCACCTTGCACTGGAGGGATTTTGGCTGTAACAGAGAAATGGAATTTCAACACTTCCCAATATAATTCCCAATATATAGTCAATTTATATATAGATGCCCTTTGCATCCGCCACCAAACGAAAAATTGCATCTGGTGCATGACGACTTGCAGAGGGTACATAAACTTGCGTGTGACGGGTTGCTCGTGCCAAGATGTTTCTATAACTTTATGTTTATGAAAGAGTTACTGGAATTTCTTCGAAATGAGAGATTGAACAAATGTCTGAAACAAGCGTATCTAGCTGAAAAGTTGGGAGTTGACGAAAGTACAATATCCCGATGGGAATCTGGACAGACTGTAATGACATTCCTCCAAATAGAGAACTATGCGTCTGCGTTGGAGATAGATGTTTATGAGATGTTTGCATATCTCGCAAGCAATGGACAAGATCTTCCAAGATCTATTGCAGAAGTACACGTTGAGGTGTATACAAAAGAAGCCTACAACTCTCTTATGCAATACCTTGCGAATTCTGGGATGGATATAACAATTAAAAGCACCAAGTTGAAAAGATGGAAATAATCGCAGTAGAAAGCCAAGCCTATCAAGAACTGATAGACAAGCTCAATCGTATTGAGCAGTATGTTGAGCGCACCTCCCGTCTTATTCAAGATATTGACGACGAGCTGGAGATGACCACGAAAGACCTTATCGGGACTCTGAATGTTTCAGAGTCCACCCTTTACCGCTGGCGCAAGAAGCAGTTGGTACGGTATCGCTACACGGAGGGTGGCGATGTACGCTACTTCTTCAAGTCTATCGTGATAGCCACGAAGTGTAACCGACTCCGCGTATCAGGTATGAGAAACGATGAAGTTCTTGGGCGGCTCAACCGTTTCAAGGACAATCTCATCATGAGTTCATGTCTTAACCCTAAAAACCGACAATTATGATAGAAAAGGAACAGATTCTTTTGCTTACACAAGGAGGTTTGAATGTGTTTTCACATTTCCTTGGCTTTGAGGTGAACCTTCATCGCAACTTCCGAAGTCCTTTCTATGACGACAGGCGAGCTTCCTGCCATATCTACTACGACAGGAAAACTTCTTCTTACAAATTCTATGATCATGGAGATACCACCTATTCTGGGGATTGCTTCTGGTTTGTGGCAACCCTCCGTAATTTGAACCTGAAAACAAGTTTTCCCGAAGTATTGGAAACGATTGTACAAGAACTTGGATTGTACTCTTTATGTAATGGTGAAAAGCATAGCAGCCATATCACGTCAGCATATAAAGAAACTATTGTTCCCACTCCTAAGGCTGATATAACCAAGTGTACGGAAGAACGTCCATATGGTTTCGAGATACAGCCATTTGACGATGGTCTGCTGAACTATTGGGCACATTATGGCATCCATGAGGATACACTCCGTCGCTTTCGTGTACGGAGTCTTAAGCGCTATGAAAGTGTATCTGCTGAAGGCAGGAAGTTTGAACTTTATGGATCACCTACGGAACCTATGTTTGCCTATATCGGAAATGGCTATGTAAAGATATACCGACCTCACAGTCCAAAAATCCGCTTTCTTTATGGTGGACTGATGCCTGCCACGTATTGCTTCGGAATGGAGCAGATTCCTGCCAAAGGAGATATGCTTTTCATTACAGGTGGAGAAAAGGATGTACTCTCATTGTATGCACACGGCTTCAATGCGATTTGCTTTAACAGTGAAACGGCACAGATACCGACAAGTATCATTGAGAGCCTTCAGCTTCGTTTTAGGCATATAATACTCTTATATGATGCGGATGAAACAGGTGTACGGGAGGCACATAAACAGTCTGAACATCTGGTGGAATACAAGGTCTTGAACCTTTCACTTCCGCTAAGTGGTACGAAGTCTGAAAAAGACATTTCAGATTTCTTTGCCTTAGGCAACGGGGCAAAGGAACTGAAAGAGCTGCTTGCCAAGATGTTCTCAGATCTATATAGCCAAACCATGATGATGTTACGTTCCTGTGAGATTGATTATGAGAATCCACCGGACATTTCCAAATCAGTAGTAGCAGTAAACGGTGTGCCACTCGGCACACAGGATAACCTGTTCTGCATTACCGGAGGTGAGGGTACGGGCAAGAGCAACTATGTGGGTGCCATCCTTGCCGGAGCGTTGGGAGAAAAACGATTGCCGATAGAAAAGACCTTGGGATTGGAGATTACCGCCAATCCCAAAGGCTTGGCAGTCCTGCACTATGACACGGAACAGTCCGAGGCACAACTGCACAAGAACTTGGGTAAGACACTGCGTAGGGCTTCTTTGACGGCAGTACCGGAGTTTTGCCATTCTCTGTATCTTGCCTCTCTGTCCCGCAAGGACAGGCTGAAACTTATCCGTGAGAGTATGGATTTGTTTCATCACAGGCATGGAGGTATCCATCTCGTGGTGATTGACGGAATAGCCGACTTGATACGTTCTGCCAACGATGAAACGGAAAGTATTGCCATTGTGGACGAGCTTTATCGCTTGGCGGGGATTTATAATACCTGTATCATCTGCGTGCTACACTTCGTACCGAATGGAATCAAACTCCGTGGGCATATCGGCTCAGAATTGCAGCGCAAAGCAGCAGGAATTCTTTCCATAGAGAAAGACGATAATCCCGAATACTCAGTGGTAAAAGCATTGAAAGTCCGTGACGGAAGTCCGTTGGACGTACCGATGATGCTTTTCGGCTGGGATAAGGCTGAGGACATGCACGTCTATCGTGGCGAGAAATCTAAAGAGGACAAGGAAAAGCGCAAGACTGATGAACTCATTGCCGTTGTCAAAGAAGCCTTCCGAAATTCTTTCAAGCTCACTTACCAAGAACTTTGTGAGGTTCTGATGCGCGAAATGGAAATCAAGGACAGAACTGCAAAGAAATACATCGCCTATATGAAAGAACAACGTATCTTGGCACAAGATACCAATGGTAACTATCAAAAAGGAGAACTATGCCGTACATAGATTATGAAACCGAAGACACTTGGCAAAAACGCCTGTTTGACAAGCTGATAAGCGTCGAGGATAAACTCGACCGCCTGCTTGTCCTGCAAGATCAATCTGTTGACACGACTGTCCGTCCACCATTAAAACCAGAATACTTGGATATCATTGATGTATCCAAGATTCTCAAAGTGGAGCAAAAGACCATCTACAACTGGGTGTGGGCAGGGAAAATTCCTTACCTCAAAGCAAATGGCAGGTTACTTTTCCTTCGGGAAGAGATAGATGAAATGATACGGAAGCGAGATGATTGGTAATTTTTATCACTTAAAAAATATCTGCAATTATTTTGCTGAGACAAAAAAAATACTTACCTTTGCAATCAGAAAGTTAGTTGTGGGTTTCCACACTCAAAGATAACAGTACTCGCTTGGCATACCGTAAGATCTGCTGGCGAGTCATTTTTTTATAGATACTATGGCGAATAAAGAATCACGTTCCATTCAGGAACAAATCGATTTACTGAAGCATAGAGGCATGATTATAGAAGATGAGGAGTTTGCCCATCTTCATTTAAGTCATATCAGCTACTACCGTTTGAAGGGGTATTGGTGGGATATGCAAACAGACAAAGAACAGCATATATTCAAGAATGACGCCAATTTTAAGGACGTTATCGCACGATATTTCTTTGATAAGGAGTTGCGTCTTATCTTATTCGATGCCATTGAAGCCATAGAGATAGCGTTGCGGACGAAGATGATTTATCATCTTTCACAATCATACGGTGGGCTGTACTATATGGATAAGGGACTTTTCAACAATGAAGAACTCCAACAGCAACATATACATGATCTGATGGGCGAGTTTATGCGTAGCGGTGAGATTTTCATAAAAGACTACAAATGCAAATATGGAGTGTGGGAGGACAGAAAATGTATATCTCTTACCCAACAGCCTGACGCATGGATTATTTTTGAAGTTGCGACTTTTGGTACACTTTCAAAGATATATAAGAATCTTAATCATCAGTTACCTGAAAAAGCAAGAATTGCCAATGAATTCGGACTTAATATGCATACAGAACTATCAAGCTGGCTTGAAGCTATCTCCTATTTGAGAAATATTGTAGCTCATCATTCAAGAGTATGGAGTCGAAATATGGTAAAACGCCCAATGGATATTAGTAATCCAAGAGGCGTTTGGCTGCAACATCCTCTTTCGGAATTCTCTAAAAAGAAGCCATTTCTAATCATTACTTCCATGTTATACTTGTGCAATGCTATCAATGCTGGGGATACATATAAGAGAAAGATAATCTCACTGATAGAGGAAAATCCGGACATTCCTATTTAT
Source organism: Prevotella sp. 20925_1_30 (assembly GCF_041433025.1). Taxonomy (NCBI): domain Bacteria; kingdom Pseudomonadati; phylum Bacteroidota; class Bacteroidia; order Bacteroidales; family Prevotellaceae; genus Prevotella; species Prevotella sp. 20925_1_30. Next base: position 4,758 of record NZ_JAPWAR010000050.1, read on the forward strand.
AAGATAGGTTTTCCAGACCTTTGGAATAGGGAATCTATCTGGCAATAATTTTGTACGGGAATATCAATCGCAATATTCCCGTACTTTATTTATGTCTACTAAAAAATGGGAGTAAGACATTTTTTTGCTTCCATTGGATAATAAACATGCGTTTAGTGTCTCCATTTGGCTCTGAAGTTTTGTGAACGATTGTCTTCTTCCTTGTCATGAGCAGGATAACTCTCGTTCTTTACTCCGGCTGAGTGATTGTTGTCGGACAAATCCTCTACTTGCTTCATTTTCTCTTTCTCTGTTTCCTCCTCTGGTGGTGCAAGCGTAAGCGCAATCTTTCTGTCTAATTCAGCAGCTTCACTTTTAAGTGAGCGAAGCTCGTCCTCTTTCTTCCAAGAACTGTTAGCAATGTTGGTGTAAACGTCTTTGTTAGCCACAACCTTTGCCATTTCCTTCTCATGCGACTCTATCACCTTTGGAATACGCTCCAAGGCATTAACGAAGTTCTGGCAGGCAAGTTTCGGGTCTGTTGCCAACTTACCATTATTGTAAGTGTAGTAGATAGACTCCTGCCCTTTCACAAAAAAGCGGTTCACCGAACAGTCAAACAAGTCTTTTGAAGTACTCTCTGTCTTGACCATGATGGAAAACCCATAAATCTCACCGATTTTGTTGTACTCTCCTTTGGTGCGAGCTTTTTCGTCTATTTCCTGTAAACGTGCAGCAATAGCCTTGATATCGGTGCTGTCTTCCACACCTTTGATTGTCAGTTTATTTATAGGTGTACCTTCATCATCACGCTCCACACGCTTCTCAAAGAGAGCTAAGTCAAACTGTGCCTCCTTGATTTTATCCGTATGGAAGGATACAGAACTTTCAATCTCTGCCAACTTGCC
>NZ_JAPWAR010000051.1:0-5604 GCF_041433025.1 Prevotella sp. 20925_1_30
ACCGATAAATCTTTACTTCAAATCTGATGCCGTCATCGAAGACTATGAGGTATTAGTCTGCCTTTCGGCAGGTTATCCCAAAGTAATGGGAAGGTTGGATACGCGTTACTCACCCGTGCGCCGGTCGACGTCCATTCAGTGCAAGCACTAAATGCCGTTTCCCCTCGACTTGCATGTGTTAAGCCTGTAGCTAGCGTTCATCCTGAGCCAGGATCAAACTCTCCATTGTAAAATATGTTTGGGTGATTAGAATTGATAATAGTGATAAAAAATACCACATAAAAACAACTCTCCACCGAGTAATCTCTGTTTCAGAATGCTTATCCTTTAGTATCAAGTTTTAAAAGCACCTATTCCTATATAAGGAATTCAATTGAATTGATCGGTTCGTTTCTTTTACCCATCTATTTGATTCATAACCAAACAGACGCTTCTTGTACTACTTCTCTGTTTATGTAAATCTCTTCAAAGAACGCTCTCTTTATTGCTTTAAACACTCATAAGCATATGGCTTATTTCGTAAAAGCGAGTGCAAAGGTATATAGAAAACCAATACCTTCCAAATGTTTTAAAGATTATTTTTAAGAAAAGGTGATATTTCTTTATAAAATTGACATACATCAATGCTTTTAGGCTAAAAAGGAGTACTTTTGTATGCAAACATCGATAAATAGAATATGAGACATCAAAGACAAATAATAGAGATAAATGGTCATACTTGCATAATTCACAGCGAAGATAATGCAAAGTATTTTCTAATTCAACCCGTAGATAGTCATGATACGGAAGAACTAGAGCACCAGATTGCCTATATAGAAGAACATTCATCAGCAACATTCACCCACATTGCTGTACGTATAGAGAAGTGGAATTCAGAGTTAACACCATGGTCAGCTCCACCTGTATTTGGAAAGATTCCCTTTGGAGATGGTGCGAATCACACCTTATTGTATATAATACAACAACTGATTCCCAAATTACAGCATCTATACAACTTATCCATTTGCGCAGAGAATACATTTCTTGGTGGCTATTCCCTTGCTGGGCTATTTGCTTTATGGGCTTCTTATCAAGAGGAGATACCCTTCAATGGTATTGCTGCAGCATCCCCATCCGCATGGTATACAGGTTGGCTTGACTATGCAGAGAGTCACACCCCACAAGTAAAGAACGCCTACCTCAGTCTAGGAGATAAGGAAGAAAAGACAAAGACAAAACTCATGTCAACCATTCGCAAGGATATGCTCAGCCTAGAACACATATATAAAACGAAGGGAGTAAACTGCAAAATGGAATGGAACGAAGGTAACCACTTCCAAGACAATGGCATCAGAATGGCAAAAGGATTTGTATGGCTTATGCAAAACCTAGACTAATAACATCCACACATAACTAAAGATCAAATAAAGGAAGCGTCTCCCACATAAGATTTAATCACAAAGGAAGACGCTTTTATATTCTGCATTATCATTGAGAATATGCTTATTACTTAGCAAGCGACCTCACTCGCCATCAATCACCAAGTCCTGCAAGTCGGCGAGCCTCGGGTGTAAGATACTTCGCAATCTTACTATAAGGAATCGTGAAAGTAGGCATACCATGCATATAAGGAGCAATTTCATACTCTCCATAAATAATCTCTACACCTTTTTCTACTAGACAAGGAGTAATAGAAGGTTTAGGAATTACCCCATTCCCAATGCATAAATCATTCATGTATTCTTGTATTGCAGCAGGCGAAGGTGTCAAAGCTTGTTAACAGACCACAAATATAGTCTTTTCCTATATTATCTGCAAAACAATTCCTACTTTTGTTACGCTCTGAACAAATCATAAACATCAATAGAATAGCATGAAGATAAGTATTATAGGCACAGGAATGATAGCCACCGAGGTTATCAAGATGCTAAGGAATGAGACGAAAGGGATTGAGATAACAAGTATCTTTTCACACAGCAACAAGGAGAAAGCACTGACGCTTGCAAAGGAGAATGACATTGACCACGTATATACCGACTATGCCCAACTACTAAAAGAAGACGATGCCGACTTTGTCTATATAGCTTTGGTCAATAACGCACACTACACTTACGTGCGACAGGCATTAGAGGCTCAACGCAACGTTATTGTTGAGAAGCCCTTTACGAGTACGCTTGAGGAAGCGAAGCTACTCACACAGATGGCACGCGAACGTGGACTTTATCTCTTCGAGGCAGTCACACCCCTTCACACCCCCAACTTCCAACTCGTAAAGCAGAGTCTCAAGCGCATTGCTCCCATACATTTCGCACAATGTAACTTCTCGCAATACTCCAGTAGATACGAGCGCTACCTACAGGGAGATATAGCCCCCGCATTCAATCCTGAACTAGGTGGCGGAGCCTTGAACGACCTCAATGTGTACAACATCAACATCATCGTAGGACTATTCGGGGAGCCTATCGCCAACCAATATTTCGCTAATCACGGGCACAATGGCGTTGATACCTCGGGCATTATGGTGCTCACCTACCCCAATCTCACAGCCTCCTGCGTTGCAGCCAAGGACTCCAGTAGCCCTTCCTTCATCTTAATTCAAGGCGAAAAAGGATGGGTGCGTATCCCAACTACAGCCAATGAGTTCGGAAAAGTGGAGATTATGGAACAAGGAAAGCTCACCAGCTACCAACGAAACTCATACGAGAGCCGTCTCGCCCATGAGTTTATGGACTTCAAGGATATATGGGAGCGGAAAGACTACAAGCGTATGGAGGAATGGCTCGACACATCACTTGCTGTAATGGCAGTACTTAGAAAGAGTTAAAGACAATACTATGAGTGTCTACGGTTTATAATTCCTTAAATATAAGTCAGTTTAAATAGATAGGGTTACCTCTTCTTTATTTCTATATTTCTTCTTATCTTTGCGCTGTGTTCTTGTAGAATCACAGAGAGAAGAATAATTATTAGCCATATTTCATCAACTCTCCCTTCTTTTTGCCTCCTCGCACTGTTCGCCAGTGTTGAGGGGGCAAAATCTTTTTATTCCTAATGCCTATTCTATCACTAAAGAAAGCATCCTACTAGTTGCTTGTTTTGTACCCAGCGAATAGGTAGAACCGTACCCTACAGCTGGGTAGCATCGTACTCAGCGAATAAGTCCTCCCCCTACCCAACCGCTGGGTAGGGAGCTACCCAACTGCTGAGTACAACTCTACCCAGCAGTTGGGTATAAAAACACCAATTCGTTGGAGGTAGGAATGGAGAAAATCATCTCATAACTCATCGCACCTATGTAAACAATAACCACCCTTCAATATGCACCTAAATGATCTGCAAACAAACTAAAGATACCAGAACGCTTTAATAAATTTCTGTTAAATTATTGATATTTTTTGTCAAAACAATTATTTATACTACCTTTGCACTATAACTAAAATCAAAATAGCATGAGAAAAGTGATTAAGAATTGTACGCTATTACTTGTTTTATGTTTCATGTCATATTTAAGCGATTCGTGTAGTCGTGATGGGATTATAGACAAGCCTATAAGTATAGACACAACTAAAAAAAGCAGCTCGGATGCAATTTCTCAAAAGGATACCATAAGGCATATAATTTATAAATATCTGATGGAGGACATACCTGTTACAGAAAAAAACTACCAAAATGCTTTCATTGGAAATATCATAAATGAAGATAAATCAACAGTATCTCATTTATCGCCTTTAAAAAATGTGGAGTTTAATGAGATAGAAGTTAGCTTATTATATAATGGTGAACTCTTCTACCAGAAGTTTATCCCATCTTGGAATAATACTAATCATTTCTTTAAGAGCCTACCACAAATATCGACTCAAAATAAAGTAATTTCATCTTCTAAAGAATCATTTGATTCGTATAGAGCACTACATCTGTTTAGTGAATCAAACTATGCACTAGCTTTGGATTCTATCATTCTTCAAAAATCAGATAAGTACAACAATAAGTACAAGAGGAAATTATATCTATATTCCCTAACACAAGAGAATGTATCAATAACAATGGATTATCTTGGCGAGAATGGTCTAATAAATAATAAAATGAGAGATGGCATTCGATATAATTACATATCATCTATCACATATGGTAAAAGGGCGTTCTTAATAATTGATTCACCAAAATCAGATATTCAAGAACTTATCAATAAAGAAATTCATTTAGAAACATTATCCTCTACAGAAAAATATGAAATTGAAAGGGCTAAGGCATATATAATAACTTTTAGTCAAGATTGTACCCCTACAGTTCTGTTCGGTAACGGGACTATTATCCGAGAGTTACAGAAAAGATTTAATAGTCAAACTATATGTCCATTATTCTTTAATCTTAATTCCCTTGAAACAAATAGTCTAAGGAAGCTCACACATACTGTAAACATGAAATAACATTAAAATATTATAATCATGAGAAAGAAATTAAATCTAAAAGCAACATTATTACTAATTCCTTTTGTTTTTATCATCTCGGCATGCTCTGATGATGAATCGTATAATACTTCAAAGTTAGAATTTCCTCCACAAGCTTTGTATACATGGGACGAGTCGTATCACCCCAATTACATACAAAAGCATACAAGAGGTATTATTAATGAAGCATATGAATTCGTACCCAGTGGATTAAGTCAAGTATATCCAGGACTTGTCATAAAAGGAAATACTATTGACAGACCACCTATTTATCCAACAGCATTGAATATTAAGAAAGATTCTATTGATGTAAGTTTTGATATGCCTGGATATTATGGTGAAAGAATATATCCGGGGAGCATACACTATTCAAAGGCTTTAAATAAAGCATTACACTCTCCTGATTTTAGTGGAGAACAGACTGGGTTATTTGAATATGATTTAAAACAATTTTACGATTATTCTGAACTAAGACTTGCATTTGGCTCAAATATCAATATTGCACAAATTCTAAAAATCAATGGTTCACATGATCATCAGAGAATACATCATAAATCGGGATTATTCGCAAGAGTTTATCAGCGTAATTTTACAGCAATGATGGATTATCCAGAAGATGGGAACTTATTTTTGGACAATGAAAATATTACGAAATATAAAAATGATGCTTACATAAACTCTATTGCTTATGGACGACTTGCTATTATAGCAATTGAAAGCGATTGCTCTTATGATTCCCTTAAAACCGCATTTAAATTATCACTAAATATAAATAAATTTGGCATAAAAGGCTCTCTAGATGAACAATCAAAAAGAATATTAGAAAAAGCAGAAACCCATGTTTACATATTAGGTGGTAGTGGAAGTGGAGCTGCTCAGGTCTTTCAGGACTTTGGAAAGTTTCATGAATTCATAGTTAAAGGAGGCACATTCTCTCCATCTATTCCAGGCGTACCTATATATGTAACCGCAAATAGACTTGATGACAATTCTATTTGGGTTACTCATTTTGAAATGCCAAGTAATTTTTAATATAACAATGAAGCCATATATATTAATTTTAGTAATCATATTCTTAACTACTAGTTGTTCCCAAGACACAGATATATTCTCTGTATCTAGGGAACAATCCCTAACAAAAAAACATCCTAGAGATTATCAGATAGATATCTATACT
>NZ_JAPWAR010000052.1:0-4793 GCF_041433025.1 Prevotella sp. 20925_1_30
TAACCAAAGATGTTCCGATGGCTCACATTCATAATAGCACCCACCAACAGCATAAACACAAAGAAAAGAGAACACGCTTCTATTGGCTTTACCAGATGGGTTATAAAGGTACGCTTCATATTAATTCTAATGATTAGCAACACATATTCCTTATCATCATGCCCACACAATAGGAGCTTAGACAGGATTCGCAACAAAGGTACAAAATAGCATCCGTATTCTCAAATAATCTCATGGTCGCACCGTAAAACATCTTATGTGTCATCCAACTCCTACGATATACATAACCAACTCCTACGATATACATAGCATACAGCGTGCAACGTCTTATCAATGACACGCTAACCCCTGTTCCATCTCATGCCTACATACTACATAAACAACATTCCCTCCTATGGAACATGAATGTTCCGCCTGTGGAATGTTGATGTTCCGGCGTTGGAACATAAATGTTCCCGTGTTGGAACGTTGATGTTCCCATACGGGAAAGAACGATCACTTATATACCTAAGTGGATTTCTCTAATATGCCTAGACCCTTATTTGTTATATCAACTGAAGGGATAGATGCACTTTGGGGAGTCTTACGGTATCTCTTCTTTACTCCTTGAAAGGCGGGTTATTCACCAACGTGGCCAGTGCGTTTGAGGACACCCCATGTCTGCAGCTCGCCCTTGATTGCTTTGAGATAACTCTTGAAGAGGACGTAATACATAATCCAACGATAGAAGAAACGTTGCGGGATAACCCATAGGAGTACCCATAACCGCTCGCCTTCAAAGATGTAAGCCATGATAGACACACTTGCGTCAATGACAAGGAAGATGAGATAATAAAAGAATATCTGCAAGGCATTGCCAGTGAAGAGACCAATGAGCATCAGTACATCTGCCAATGGTGAGAAGGTTGGGATGATATACTGGAAGATAAGCATATTAGGCATAGCCCATAGTCCGAAGCCCTTCTTCGATGGAGAGAAGAGTGAAGAGCGATGTTTCCAAAAGGCTTGCATCACTCCAAAGCACCAACGGATACGTTGCTTAACAAACTGGCGGAGCGTCTCTGGGGCTTCGGTCATTGCCACAGCATAGTTCTCGTTCTCGATGATGTAACCATGTTCGTTGATACTCATCGTCAGGTCGCAGTCTTCTGCTAAGGTGTCAGTGGTAAATCCTCCCACCTCTTCAATCACCTCTTTACGGAATGCACCGATAGCACCAGGTACAACGGTAATGGCATTGATGTTAGAGTAAGCCATGCGATCAAAGTTCTGACTGCTGGTGTATTCAATAGCTTGCCAGTAGGTGAGCATATTCCTTTGGTTACCCACCTTCACGTTTCCTGCCACTGCACCAATGCGTTTATCCTTGTCAGCAATGAAGTGCTTCATCAGTCTACTTACTGCATCCTGCTTCAGCTGAGTGTCGGCATCAATACAAACCACATACTCTGAGCGACAAGCAGCGATACCATAGTTCAGTGCCGAAGCCTTACCGCCATTCTTCTTAGCGAGTACAGTAACCTTATCATCAGTATCGAAAGCCTCACGCACACGTTCGAGGGTATGGTCTTTACTACCATCATCGACGAAGTAGATATGTAGGTTAGGATAGTCTTGTTGCTTGAGCGTAGTGATGGTGCGCACGATATTCACCTCTTCATTATAACCCGGTACGATGATAGAAACAGCTGGTGCCGTAGCAGCATCAATCGGTGCATAGTTGCGTCGGTTCTCTGCTCGTTTCTCTCTGAACGTCAATACATACATAAATACGAGGCGCATCATACCCAATACAAGGAATACGAGGAAGAGAGCCGTGAGGAAGTCGGATACATGATAAATCATCTCTGCCAGCCAGAGGTTGGTTTGCATGGCATAGTAAGCCTTTCCCTTATTGATAGCAGGCATCAGGGTTTGCTTGTTCATCCCTAAGTATTGTTCCAAAGAGATGAACTGATACCCTTCATGTTGTAGGGTCTCAATGATACGAGGGAGGGCTTCAATCGTAGGTTTACGTGTGTCACCACCCGCATCATGGAGCAAGATGATATGTCCGTCTTCATGGTGCACACCATCGATGACACGTTGGTAAATCTGGTCAGCCGTTACGCCTTGTTGCCAGTCATTAGGGTCGATAGACTCACCCACAAATAGGTAATTGCGTCGACTTGCCACTATCATTGGCCATATCTCCTCATGGTCTGTCGGGTCGGCATCGGCATTGTAAGGAGCACGGAACAGGATCGTACTATGTCCTGTGACGCTCTCTATCAACATTCTTGTCAACTTCAACTCGGCATAAGAGCGGTTGTCGGAGTTCTCAATCATGTTATGGTGGGTGAAAGTATGGTTGCCGATAGTGTGTCCAGCGTCATATACTTGCTTCACCAAAGGCAGGTTCTTCTCCATCTGCAGTCCCACCATGAAGAACGCAGCAGGGACATTATATTTCTTCAACGTACTCAGCACGGTAGGTGTCCAGCGGCTGTCTGGTCCGTCGTCGAAGGTGATAACGAGTTGTTTATCCTTACATTTACCAAGTCGTTGGATGGTATATGTTGACGGAAGGGAGTGATAATACTCTTCAGAGATAAGGCGGTTATCCTTATCTATTGTCACTGATATATTTCCAGGGTGCGGCTCCGTTGTTACTTCCAGCACTTCTCCTGCTCCAACGAAATTAACATCATCGGTACCGCTAAGCTGCATCAGCTTCTTGACAGACATCCTTGCCACATTCTCCCACGACATATCCTTACCATAGAAGCGCCATATACGTTTGTCTTCTGTACCCAAACGCCACAGACCATAGCCTGCGAGATGATATTCAGCACCAAAGCGCATGATATTAAAGGTAGTCGCTGCATCAGTAAAGAACACCTGATGAATCTTTCCATCATCAGTGTTTTGATACGAGAAGTTAACGTTGTAGGTGTCATCATTGAACTCTACCTTCGCTCCTGCATCCAGTGCGGTAGCCATTGTTTGGTCGAATGACATCGTCGAAGCCGTCTCCCCGTTAGGCCAGTCATATCCGTAAGTTGCCATACCGAGTACTATCTTGTCATTCGGGACGTTCTTAGCCGCCCAGTCGGTAGCCTTCTCCACCCAACGTTGCGAACTGACAGCTCCTGGCTGGCTCCCCATATTATGTTCATCGTACGCCATGAGGAAGAGATAGTCATTATACTTTGCCAGTTCCTGCATGTTATAATCCTCGTTGAAAGGTGCAACAGCCTGTGTTACATAGAGCCCATTTGCATGGAAAACACGTGCGAAGTCTTTGACTAACTCAACGAGGAGATCGTTGTCTTGTATGTCGAGTTCCTCTAAGTCAAGGTTGATACCAGCAAAACCATAATGTTTACATTTCCTGACCATCTCATTGATGAGTGCTGTACGCTTCTTTCCATCACGCATGATACGTCCAATACCTTCTGGATGGAAGTTGGAGTTGTAGTTATTCGTGAGCATTGGAAGGATAGGGATACCAGCCTTACGCATCAAGCGCAGCGCCTGCTTGTCAAGCCTATATTCCACTTTGTCGGTCTTAGGATTGATAAAGAACCACTCTGGCAACACCATGTTCAGGTGTTGTATATTGTTCTTCAGAGAGATGTAAGCGTGCTTATCCCAGTTAACATACCATGCCGAGCGCACACCAATCCGTGGGTCGTCCCACTCCCGAAAGTATTTCTGTGTCAGACTGTCCGCCTTCCCCACAAATCGTTGCTTCTTGATGATAGCTTTCGCATAGTTATTATGCATCTTCTTCTCCTTGAAGAAGTCACGAAACGACTTATAGAGTGTTGCCGTATTGTTGTCCTTGGTATAAGGAGATGAGGCTGACACCGCATTTCGATAGTCGTGATGGAAAGGCATCTGCGGGCTACCTTCCAAGGCAAACATTGCTAAGAAAACGATTCCAAAGAGTGAGAGAATCGTAAGGACTACACGTAGGGTCCACTTAAAATAACTCCAACGCTGACGGGAGTCTGTCTGAAATACTTGCTTGCTCATTGTCTTGTCTGTTATCTGAAAGCAATAAAGTCATATTGGCTCTTATAATTTGCTGAACTTAGGAGAGAATACTCTTATTTAGTCTAACTCCAATAAGCACTCAACTTCTCCAATGTCCTAAACACAAGACAAAGTTACAATAAAAATGAATTTCCACCTCAATTATCAGTTACAAAACGTGTATATATTCGTTAAAATAAGCAGAGAGGGTATAAATAAATCGGCAAAGAACTACGGAAACCGTCTCATAGGTTGTGATTAGCTTTAAAATTAGTATCTTTGCATTATCAAATACAACGGTGTGCCTTACATCAAGTTGAACCTTCTGTTGTGATTAGCTTTAAAATTAGTATCTTTGCATTATCAAATACAACAAGAGGCTTAAGAGAGTTAGATATCTTCAAGTTGTGATTAGCTTTAAAATTAGTATCTTTGCATTATCAAATACAACGACAATAACTGAAGTTGAGCAGAAGTAACGTTGTGATTAGCTTTAAAATTAGTATCTTTGCATTATCAAATACAACATTTGGATATTATTTCAATCCTGCAATTTAGTTGTGATTAGCTTTAAAATTAGTATCTTTGCATTATCAAATACAACATAGGACACAACGTATCATACAAGTGTGATGTTGTGATTAGCTTTAAAATTAGTATCTTTGCATTATCAAATACAACGCGATACACGGGGGATGAATGGAATTTAAGTTGTGATTAGCTTTAAAATTAGTATCTTTGCATTATCAAATACAACGGGAGGTCGCTAATTA
>NZ_JAPWAR010000053.1:0-4441 GCF_041433025.1 Prevotella sp. 20925_1_30
TTTAAAAAATTGCTCAAACTATAAAATTCTTATTCCTCTTTGTTCTTATACTGGAGTTGCGACAGTATATTTTCCCACTTCTGTGGGCAAGTAACCTTTATGCTCCAATTTGAAAAATAGGTGCATAAAGGTACAACTTGCTTCCGATTGAAATTGACACTTTTACCATGTAGAAACCATGTAGAAAAAACATTTAAATGAAGTTTCTTCTCTCAATCATTAGATGACTATAATATTTATTATCAGTATGCTTGTATTACTTTATACTTATATGCTAAGACGATGGATAATTTATGATTGTAAAATGATAATAATAAACTATACTAATAATGTTATATAGTTTTATTCTATTATTACTTTACACCTATTATCCGATATTCTATAAATAGCTATATTACACTTTTATAATATACCTTTATGAATTTATTCCTTTATCACACTATTAAAATATGACAATAATAAAATACATCTATAAAGTAAGCATATTTTATGCTTTCATAACACAATTATATAATTACTATAATATACAATAACTATAATAAAATATGATGTTATTTCTTTATTATAGATATAACAAAACATTATAGGGGAAAAAGGATGATATTCATGTAACCTTTTGAGAAAAACTAAAGGGGAAGTCATAGTTATGCCTTCCGTGTGCAGAAATTCAACCAGAAACGATATAGAAAATGTGTTGTAATATTAAAGTGTCAATATATGGATAAAAGATAAAAAGGTAAGAGATGGTAGAGCAAATCTTATTATTAAGAATGTCTCAAATTCTTATTTTATCAGGTTCATCTTTGTTTTTGCTCGATATACATAGATAAAGGAAATGTAAACCTTAATGTTCTTGTCCCTTTAGTTAAAGTTTCCTTGCGCACGCACATTATAAGCTTTATTTATATATTTTATTTATAAGCTTTATTTTAGAGGCATGTAACTCCCTGATTATCATTTTGTTTATTTGTTATTATGTAACCTTTTGAGAACCATTATGTAACCTTTTGAGAATGAATAAGTAACCTTTTGAGAACCATTATGTAACCTTTTGAGAATGAATAACACCTTCTTTTTGCTTGTTAGTACAACTTAGATTTCACTATGAAAAGATGAAGTTTCTTTGCGTATATGAAAGAAAATAAATATCTTTGTATTGTCGTTTCGAGACACTTTAATACAATTGCTGGTATAGTAGACAGTTGTCGCCTCCAGTACCCTTTAATATATTTTTCGCTTCGACCTTATAAGGATTTATCCAAAAGAAAAGTTATTAAAGGGTTTAAAAATGACAAAGCGGATTTTTACTTTGATTGAGAATGGAGGAACGAAAGGAAGTCCTTTCAGTTTCAGCAATCTATTGACGCGTTCTCCATTACGCTATACCATGATGGAACGACGATTTCTTTATAAGTTGTCAGAAGCAATCAAAATGCGCTATGAGGAAATGGGTTTGAAAATGCGTGAAAACTGGGAAAATCTTGTCTTTAATATGACAGATAAGGATTTATCATCGATAGGAGGCAATACCAATGTTGTTAGAACTTATAAAACCGTTCGTTCACTTGCTCAAAAAGCAATCATTCAATTTCATAATAATGAGAACGATCAACTTGTCATTGACTATTTTCATTGGATAGATGCCTTTCGTTGGAATACAGCAACTAATGACTATACTGTGCGTGTTTCACCAGAGCTATATGATTATGTTATCTGCCTAACTAAATCATTTACAGTTCTAAATCTTCACACTGCCATCTTACTCGAATCAAAGTATTCACAGAAATTCTATGAGTTCTGTTGTCAGTACTCAGGTGATTTTCGTTTTGTAGACCCATCTACCCCGAACGAAACATATAAAAAACGAGTTTTCAAGATGTCTGTTGAAGCATTTCGTTTTACTTTTGGACTTTCCGAGCTGCATGACCCAAAAACTGGTGAGTTGCTGGAGAAAGAGAAATATACTCGATTTAAAACGATGGTCGAGAAGGTTATTATTCCTGCACAACAGGAACTTTATAAGTTATATAGAGAAAAACGTTCAGATATATGGTTTGATTATGAGGTTGCAGAACGCTATGGACGTGGGCGTAATGGCTCTCCAAAGTCTTTACGCTTTTATATCTACACACGTGAACACCCTAAATCTAAAGACCCAGAATTAGACCGTCCATGCAAAGAAGGGGAGTATCTTTTTCCCTATGAAGAAAATAAAATTAAACGTCCTGCTAAAAGAAAACAAATCAAGCAAACCAACTGGCTTCAACTTGATGAAACTTTTCAAAGAGATACCATATTACAACAACTTAACAGCTATTTAGATAAAGATGAAGTAGATTATTACATGGAAAAGATAGATAAAGAACAGCTACGATGTAAGGAAAGTTACTCTCAGGTAATCCAGGTTATTTATGAGAAGCAAAAACAACCTAAGTTTAAAAATGCAAATAAATCATATCAACGCAAATGTCTTATTAACTTTGTCTTTACTAAAAATCTGCAGGAATATGGATGGGATATAAAAGCATATTCTCAAGATGGTTAGAACTATGAAAAGGGAAACTTATCCCTCTTCATTTTAATGATAATTATTCCGCAATAGCAGAACATGTAACTAATCATTTACTATTGTCATATTCCTAAAGATAAGTTTTTTACGGCTATCCTCACACTTGACAGCATACAGTAGATAATCAGGAAATTATAAGCCAACAAGTTGCTGAATCTTTGCGTAATTTCCTTGCTCCCCCTGCTCATAAAAGTTAAATTAGTGTAAATATTATGCGATCGTTTAATTTTTATGTATTTTTGCTCACATAAAATAACTATTGCAATGAATATGATTTCTAAAAACGCTATTCTAGCTATTATACTCTTAGTAAGTACTCATCTCCCAGCACAAAACACCTCTTTTAGACTTGGAATTCGTTTGGGGTATGGCGTATCTGTGAATAAGGACATGGATAAAATTCTTGTACCAGAAGACTATTATTCCAATTATACTTTCAAAGACAAGTGGCAGTTTACTCCAACAGTTGGTGTATTTGCTCAGTATCATGTCGATGGTTCCATCATAGGTGTTGAAGGTGGATTTAGCTATTGGCAGAAGGCATCACAGCTTGTCTATAATGATAATAAGGAGTTAAACTATAAGGTTACACCTCGTTATAATTACATTGGTGTATCTGCTCTGCTGAAGATTTATCCTTGGCGCAAAGGCTTCAATATCTCAATTGGTGGACGTGCGGGAGCTAATCTTAATGGTAAGGGCATATCTTACGAGAGCAATCAAGAAGACAGTAAGTTTGCAAACTATCATTTTGCCACTGTCGCAGAGACGAAACGTCTAATGAAAGAGAAGTTGACGGGGCAGCCAGACATTGCACTTGGTGGTGGCTTCGGCTATGAAATCAATAATCACTGGGCGGTAGACTTTCGTTATTTCTATGGTGTCAACCCAACGATAAAGACCGAGACGAATGACTATAACTGGGCAGAGCATTCTACTCATAGCCAGAATATAGAACTCTGTGTGAGTTATCTTTTCAATCTGTAAATCATTGTAATGCCTTATGAATAACAGATTTAACAAACGAAACTACCATCTTTTTAATATCATATTTGTTATATTTGCAATCGCTTTCGTTGCAATGGGTTGCAAAAATGACAAACCAGAAGAGGTACAGGAAGTTCAGCAACCCATTAAAAGCGACCATTCTACGCCCTTACCGCCACCTATTATCAAAGATGATCAACCTCTTTTATCTGAACAGAATGTCTCCAACCATACCTATAATAAGGTAAAGAGTCGGACACATTATACCATGAAGAAAAATACGAAAAGAAGTTATAAACGTCATTCACTGCGAAAAACAAAGTATACTAAAACGATATCACGTACTAAGGGGCAAAGCGTTTCTTCATCAGTTCCTGCATCAGACGGAACAAATAATATAAACAATCAGCAAAATAAAAATACTGAATCACCCCAGCAAGCTGTGATTAAGGGAGAGGATAATATTGCCAGAGATAAAGCAGAGAGTAATATCTCAACGAATCCTTCCAATACAGAACGTAATTCTTCAGACGTTCAAAGATATTCTTTCCCTTACAAGCACCTGTTTCGTGTAGGACTTCGCACAGGTACTGGTTACTCTAAAATAACAGGATTAAGCAGTATTATTGAGAACTATGATATACGTCCTACTTTCACAATGAATGAACGTGGTGGTGTAAATCCTCGTATTGGAGTCTTTGGCACATGGCAATACCGCAGGCTAGGTGCTGAGCTGGGCATTGATTACACCCGTATTCTCAGCAAGCTGACAGAGCATAAGATACCTGAAAATATAACCGAGACTACACGATTTCATTATAATTTCATTACTCCACAAGTCCAGCTTCGTTTCTATGCTTTTCCAAAGTTCTATATGGGAGCAGG
>NZ_JAPWAR010000054.1:0-4135 GCF_041433025.1 Prevotella sp. 20925_1_30
ATTATCATATTATATGACACTGATGAGACGGGAATAAGAGAAGCCAAACAACAAACAAATGCACTCATTCAATATAAGGTTTTGAGCTTGACCTTACCATTGCAAGGGATTAAGTCGGAGAAAGATATATCTGACTTCTTTGCCCTGGGAAATAACTCGAATGACTTGAAAGTTCTCCTTTCTGATATGTTTACCAATATGTATTCGCAGACAATGATGATATTAAAATCTTGTGAAATTGACTACGATAATCCACCTGACGCTTCAAAATCAGTTGTGGCAGTCAATGGTGTTCCACTCGGGACACAGGATAATCTATTTTGTATCACAGGTGGAGAAGGAACAGGTAAGAGCAACTATATTTCTGGAATCCTTTCAGGCACACTTGGTTCGGAACGATTACAAGCTGAACAGACATTAGGATTAGAGATAACTGCTAACCCAAAAGGATTAGCAGTACTCCACTATGATACGGAGCAGTCTGAAGCACAGCTGCACAAGAACTTGGGAAAGACACTTCGTCGTGCAGGAGTAAAGACTGTTCCAGAGTTCTACCATTCACTCTACTTGGCATCACTATCCCGCAAAGACAGGCTAAAAATCATTCGTGAGAGTATGGACTTATTCTATCACAAGCATGGCGGTATCCATATTGTGGTAATTGATGGTATTGCTGACTTGATACGCTCAGCCAACGATGAAACGGAAAGTATAGCCATTGTAGATGAACTCTACCGATTGGCAGGTATTTACAATACCTGTATTGTCTGTGTGCTTCACTTTGTGCCTAATGGCATAAAGTTGCGTGGGCATATTGGTTCGGAACTTCAACGTAAGGCGGCGGGTATTCTCTCCATAGAAAAGGACGACAATCCTGAATATTCGGTCGTAAAGGCATTGAAAGTCCGTGACGGAAGCCCATTAGATGTTCCAATGATGCTCTTCGGTTGGGATAAAACTGAAGACATGCACGTCTATCGTGGCGAGAAGTCGAAGGAAGATAAGGAAAAGCGCAAGACCGAAGAACTTATTGCCGTCGTCAAAGAAGCCTTCCGACATTCTTTCAAACTCACTTATCAAGAACTTTGTGACGTTCTGATGCGAGAAATGGTAATTAAGGATAGAACAGCAAAGAAGTACATCGCCTATATGAGAGAACAAAATATCTTGGCACAAGATACTAATGGTAACTATCAGAAAGGAGAATTATGCCGTACTTAAACGATATTTCAGAAACAGATTGGTGCAAACAATTGTTTGATAAACTAAGAACTGTCGAGAATAAACTCGACCAGCTACTTGTTCTGCAAGAGCAATCCGTCGATACAACCATCCGTCCACCTTTGAAACCGGAATATCTGGACATCATAGATGTTTCTAAAATCTTGAAAGTTGAGCAAAAGACTATCTATAACTGGGTTTGGGCAGGGAAAATTCCTTACCTCAAAGCTAATGGTCGATTGCTTTTTCTTCGGGAAGAAATAGATGAAATGGTACGGAAGCGAGATGGTTGGTAAGTCTCCTTATACTAAATTCTTGTTGTTTTGTTGTGTAAATACTTGCATTTACACAACAAAATATATACCTTTGCAAAAGGAACAATTTGTATGACAAGCAAAAGTATTAAAAATAAAATTTCAAATTTTGAGACGGGAAAAGTGTTCCGATTGGAAGACTTAGGGCTTTCTCGCAGTGAGCAAAATGCTGCCGTAGTCACATTGGGAAGACTGGTTCAAGAGGGCGAAATAGAGCGCCTTAGTCGAGGTACTTATTATAAACCCAAACGAACAAGATTTGGTGTTGTTGGTCCGTCCATGGAAGAACGATTCCGTGACTTACTCTATGACAACGACACCCCTATAGGCTATCTGACCGGGTTCTATGCATTCAACCTGTTTGGATTGACAACGCAACAGTCTTCAACTCTTGAGATAGGCTCCAATTTCCCTAAACGGAACGGAAAACGTGGAATGTATACGATTCGTTTTGTATTGCAGAAAAATCCCATCAACAGAGATAATATCGAAATGCTGCGTATATTAGACTGCTTGAAATGGATTAAGAAGATACCTGATACAACTACTGACAGATCATATATTCTTTTAAAGGCAAAAGTCAATGACTACTCTGAGGATGAGCAGACGCAACTGGTCAATCTTGCCTTAAAATACTCTCCACTCACGCGAGCCTTATTGGGTTCTATGCTAACCAATGACTATCTTGCGGCTACATTATTTCAAACATTAAGTCCACTTACACGATTTAGAGTAGGACTCTCACCAACTTTAGTTTCTAGTCAATGGAACATACAATAAAAGATTCTCTATATTTAGACACTGAGTTATTCATGGAATTGGTACAAACTTCGTCAGAAGATTTGAAAATCCCTATACAGTTAATAGAGAAAGACTACCACATTTCAAGAATACTTCGTGCATTGTCAAGAAGTTCTTATGCGCCAAAAATCGTATTTAAGGGAGGAACTTCTTTATCAAAGGCATATCAACTGATAGATAGGTTTTCAGAGGACGTGGACTTTGCTGTTATCAGTGGGGATATGAGTGGTAATCAGGTTAAAATGCTTTTATCAAACTTGATGAAAGAGGTTACTATGGGCTTGACAGAGGACAAAACTTTTTCAGATATATCCAAGGGCTCAAAATATAGGAAGCAAGCCTTCTCTTATACAGCCCATACAGGTTTTGATACTTCTGTAAATCCTGTTCCTGCGAGAATTATTGTAGAGATTAGTGCATTTGCCAATCCTTTTCCATATGAGAAAAGAACGATAGAGCCTTTTGTAACTACATATTTGAAAAAGCAAAAGATGGAAGATGTGATAGAGATGTATCACCTTGAACCTTTTGAACTAAATGTCTTATCTCTTAAACAAACCTTGTGCGAGAAAATAGTGTCTCTCATTCGCTTTTCAATGAGCGAGCAGCCAACAGCATCATTATCATCTAAAATACGCCACTTCTATGACTTGAATGCGCTATTGAATATCAAAGAATTAGAAGATTATGTATGTAGAAAAGAATTTGTTCGAGACATAAAGACTTTGGTGGAACATGACCAACAAGCTTTTGACGAGCCTTTGGGCTGGAAAGACCTAAAAGACATAAATCAGTCTCCATTGGTAGTGGATTTTGATCATTTATGGGAGATTTTGACTCCCAAATACGTAGAGAACCTATCTGCTATAGCTTATCGAGATATTCCATCTTCAAATACCATAAAAGCATCATTTCTGAAAATACTGAAGTCTTTGAGAGAAATTGACCTCACGAATGAATAGGGATTATCTTTTATAGATTCTTAAAGCAAATATCAAAGGGAGGAGATAGATGAGGTAGTACGAAAGCGAGATGATTAATGACAAAGGGCATCAAACCTAACAGTTAGATTTTGGCAAAATATTTATTTTATTGCCAAAGTCTAACTATCGCATAGATATATATTGGCTGATTTTCCTCTTGGGAATAGTTCGAAAATTTCCTCATAAGTCAACTATTAGTTTACTTGCAGGAAAGAAAAACAACCATTCTTTTAACGTCTCCACTTGGGTCTAAAAGTCTGCAAACGACTATCTTCCTCTTTGTCTTGGACAGGATTGTTCTCATTCTTTATTTTGGCAGAGTAGTTGTTGGATAAATCTTTTCTTTGCTTTATTTCCTCTTTTTCTTCCTTTTCTTCATCTGGTGGAGCAAGGGTAAGCGCAATCTTTCTGTCCAATTCAGCAGCTTCACTTTTGAGTGAGCGAAGCTCGTCCTCTTTCTTCCAAGAACTGTTGGCAATGTTGGTGTAAACGTCTTTGTTAGCCACAACCTTTGCCATTTCCTTCTCATGCGACTCTATTACCTTTGGAATACGTTCCAAAGCATTAACGAAGTTCTGACACGCAAGTTTCGGATCAGTTGCCAACTTACCGTTATTATAGGTATAGTAGATACTCTCCTGCCCTTTCACAAAGAAGCGATTCACTGAACAGTCGAACAAGTCCTTGGAAGTGCTCTCCGTCTTGACCATTATGGAAAAACCGTATATCTCGCCGATTTTGTTGTACTCGCCTTTGGTGCGAGCTTTTTCGTCTATCTCCTGCAGACGTGCGGCAATGGCCTTGATATCGGTGCTG
>NZ_JAPWAR010000055.1:0-3790 GCF_041433025.1 Prevotella sp. 20925_1_30
AAGCCCCCCCGTTGCCTTTTATAACTCTGCAAGTCTCGTTGTTGCCTTTATGATAAGGTCTTTCAGTTGTTCCTTATTCAGCTTGGGCAATAAGTCAATGACCATAAAGTTCTCCGTGTCCTCAATATCTATACCTTTCTTTGCAAGAATGGTCTTAATGTCAAGCTGACTAAAGTCATTATAAGACTTACCACTTGTCACTTGTGGCTCTTCATTGTTTGTGAAGATGTTGTTTACCTCAATGCTTGATGGCTCACCAAAACCAATGAAAGCGTCAATACGAAATTTACGTTCTTCTTGCTTGTCTGTGTCATAATAGCAAAAGTATTGTCCCGTAATATCTATATTATCCGAAAGAATGCCATGTGCATATCTCACAGAACCATCAACTTTACGATAAGCGAAAGCCGTAACTCCGTCTTTCTTCATCTTCTCTTTTAGCTTAACAACAAGTGCAAGACAAATATCATGATGTTCTGCTATTGTCCCTTTACGAAGTTCGCCTACCTCAATGAGATTGTCAATGAGAAACGACCTCCAAGCCTTACAATCTACATCATAGTAAGCAAGTGTAAATTTGCTATGGTGATGAATGCTGTTGCCCTTAATGGTGTGTCCTATACCATATAGCGTACCACACGCATGACGTTCTGTGCCGTCTTTCTTACGATACACGAAAGAAACAATGCCTTTGCGAAGTTTCTCAACTAAAGTCTCAAATAGATTTTCCATATTGATGAGATTGTTATTTGTTTATGTAAAACATCGTCAAGCATTAAAAACTTGACGATGTGATATTTCATTTTCCCTTTCAAGAAGTTCTTCTATGTCTTCTGTTGAATTTACCTCGGTCTCCTTGAAGTAGAAGTGGGTGTCAAGTGAGCCGTTCACATAGCAATCAAAGTCTTCTCTATCACAGCCTTTATTATCAACATATTCATACACAACTTTAAACCAAAGTATATCCATCAAGCAGTTTCTTACATTTCGTATATCAAATCCTGCACTCTCAATAGCATCGTCTAAATCTTCACTTGTCCAATCGTAACCAAAATCAGATTTGAAGTTTTCAAACTTATAATCTTCCTTACAGAAGCCTAACGATAGCAAGATAGCATAGTTGTTTGTCATAATTCTTGTTGTTAATAAGTGATACATTTCCCTCTCGTTCAACTGCTATTGCAGCATCACGGTCAGGCTTTCAAATTTTACGTGCAATGAGGTAGTAAGGTCATTAGGAAGATAAACAAAGTAATTTAAGGATATTCTTATGGAAAACCCAAATCTTTGATTTGTGGAAGGCTGCCGTGAGAATATTCTTAAATAGCGTAGCGGTACTTTGTGTTCTTACGACCTTGCTTACCTTTGCAAAGGAAAATTAAAGCCAGATCGTGTATGCAAGGAGTGTAAACGACTACAACGAACACAGGGCTATGCCCTAAACTAAAGGGTAAAGAATAGCAAAGTTGCCGTAGGCTTTAAAACAAGATACTGTCATAACCGCTCTCCCAAAGTCCCTTGAAAACCTCTGTCGAAATGTTTCGTAGAACATGAGACCGTGATTTTCATGGGATTAAAACAGCACAGACTGTTTTAAGGGTTTCGGCGTAGCCTGTGTTTTGTAAAGCAGAAAAGAAAAGCACGCTCATGTATATGAGATAAGTGCGTTTCTGATGCTTAGCGGAATACTGGCGAAGCTGTGGGGGATAAAGCAGAATCATTAGGGAAAAGCAAGAAAGAGAAAAACTTGCGATAGCGTGTTTGATAGGGCTATGATTGATGTGTGCTGCGACCATCTGGCGCAGCACAAAAAAGAAGCTGGCAATCTTTAAGAAAACCAGCATTTAAGATGATATATACACTTATTCTTACAAAAGGATTACGCTAAACCAAAAGTGAATTTATAAGATTTCAAAAGTATAAACGTAATCATCACTTCCTGGGTCATCATAATTAGCATAGAACTTTACTTTTCTTGGCTCAACTTCTGCTATTGTAGCATTGTCTGCTAACAAGCTATTTCCATTCTTTAGCTCAACAAAAAAGCGTCCAATATAGTCAGATTTATATCCCATGGAAAGAAATCATATAGAGAGCAACCTTTCTCACGGACATCATAGCCGAAGAATCTTGCACACTCCTCAATTTTCTCTCTTAGTTCGGTTTCAGTTGAAACATTAGCACACTTGTTTCTGAATTTCTCGATTGTAAACATAGCTTTTAGTTTTATGATTGTAAATTTAATAAATTCTCTACTTGCATGTAAGTTGCAAGTAGAAAAATAGATATAAAGATTACTTATGCAGTGTAACCATATACAACGTATTATTGGAAGTTGCTTAATTCTGCTTTACGCTCCAACTTCACAATATCCTCCCATGAACACCATTCAGGTTTTAAGTCTTCGGGGATTTCGTGCCAACGTCTCTTTAGTTCGTCTATAGTTTCCGCAATGGTATCACCCCAAAGACCATATTTATCATTGTGATAACGAAAGTCTTGCTTATCACGTTCTTCCTCGCCTGTCTCTCCAAAATATGCTGTCAAGTCATTGTATATCTTCGATAACATCATATACCTTCCTCTGCAATGGTACTCTCTAACTTCTCTATCTGTGATAGGGTTTATGACTTCAAAATCACACTGCAAAGGAAATCCTGGTTCTCCGTCCATATCATTAGATGGAAGACAATGATATAACTCCGTTGGAATTGCGTTGGTAGCTGTATTTAGGTCAAGGTAAAAATTACCTTTCTCATCCTTATAAGCAATCTGCCCACTGTAGTTTCTTCCTACTCTCTGTAACTTTAATTTTTCCATATGTGCTATTTTAAAGTGAATACTTTTCCCTTTAGTTCTCTACTTTTTACAGCAGGAGACTATCGAGCTTTCAAATTTTACGTGCAAATAAGGTAGTAAGGTCATCAGGAAGATAAGCAAAGTAATTTAAGGATATTCTCATGGAAAACCCAAATCTTTGATTTGTGGAAGGCTACCGTGAGAATATTCTTAAATAGTGTAGCGGTACTTTGTGTTCTTACGACCTTGCTTTCCTTTGCAAAGGAAAATTAAAGCCAGATATGTCTACTGTAGAATAGTTGAAAACTAATCAAGATAGATATTTTGAAGATTTATCACTCAAAATATCGTATATAGGGCTTATTTTGTAACTTTGGAGTAATCTAAGACAATAAAGGCTATGGTAAAGGTAATACATGTGCAACTGATGGAAGGGAGGAAGAACTATTACTTCGGTTCTATACCTGCAATTTATAGCGTATTGACGGCAGAAGATATCGGCATCAAGCGACGTTCGTTGGAAAGAGTAGGGCTAAGCAAGGGAGGAGTGGTTTTAAACAAGAAAGCCATCATTCGAGCGTCGGAGTTGATTAGGACAAAAACGAACCGCAAGGGAAAGTGATTTGCAAGTGGCGAAAAAAATCCGATAAATGAAACGTTTGATATAATCTGATATAAAAGGTTCGATTCCTACTTTTTATGACTTCTGTTATTCATTGAAAAACAGGTAATTACAAATACTGAAAAATATTTACATAAAAAAGCGCTTTTCAGGATTGAACAAATTTTCGGAGAAAAAAGTGGGGCAAAAAGTGGGGCAAAAAATGGGGCAACTTTGGGGCAAAAAGTGGGGCAACTTTTTAGTATAGATAAATAAAAAGTCCCTAAGTTGTTGTAACTTAGGGACTTAACTCGCTGTGCGATGCGGAGAGAGAGGAAAATGAATATTCCTTGTATCTCCTTGTATCATAGTTCTTTATAAACCTTCTTC
>NZ_JAPWAR010000056.1:0-3184 GCF_041433025.1 Prevotella sp. 20925_1_30
GCAAAGGAAGTCAAAATCAAAAGGAAACATAAGAAAGCAAAAGCCAATCCCACAAGAGAGGAAACAAAGAGAGAACTACAAAGAATATGCTATACTCTACTTGAAAAGTACAAAAGTACAGGTATCATAGGACATTCTATGTTCCTCTATGAGTTGAACAAGCATGGAGTAACCATAGAGCGCATGAGGAACAAACAGGGCAAGGTCTATGGCTTGAAGTTCTCATACGGAGAATATGCGTTCAAGGCATCGGAAGTAGGCAGAGAGTTTGGCTACCGTTCTTTGCAAAAGAACTTCGAGGCAGATAAGAAAGCCGATACGAATATATCTGACCAAGTAATTCGCAAATCGTCAGAGCATACAGATACCAAGGAAGTAGGCTATCAGCTCGTACCCCCAAGCCGTTCATACAGTCCACCACCAACTAAGGAAACGCCAAAAATCGCACAAACTATAAGAGATATGGCAGATGCAGCCATCAGCACAGCCGATGATTTGGTGGAGGGAGTAGGCGGAATGATTACACCAACGACACATGGCGATGACTATGCCGAAACCGCATGGCAGCGCAAACTCAGAAACCAAGCTAACAGAAAGAAGAAGCGAGGGAGAGGATTATAGCAACTCCAACAGCAACAATCCAAAATGCAGATATGTGAATATTTCTTTGAAAATGCTTGTTATTCGGTAACAAAGTATTATCTTTGCAAACAGAATAACAAGCGTTCTTTGTTAGGCAGAAAACAGCAAAGCCAAGTAGCTCGCTCGTTTCCAAATTGTTACCTATTCAATTTTACAATCAAGGTAACTTCTTTGTTTTCAATTAGATACAATTTAATAATTATATTGCAGTGTTACTCGTTACTGATAACGCAACTACTCGTTATGGTTAACGACTCTATATGTTACTTTGAAACATATAGACTGATTAATGTAATAATTCAGGTTATCTCGTTGTCCTCATCGGGTATTATGAGGATACCGCTTGAAAGGGTGATAGGATACTTTACTGCCATTACTTTTGCATCTACATGACCATCACAAGTAGAGAGGTCAGCAATAACATAAGGGAAGTCAGCATACCAATGAAACTCCTTGTCGGTTTTATTGCGTAATGCTTCGTTTAGAACTCTTATTTCTTCTTCCTGGATAGAAGTATATTGGTGATAAAAATTTTGGTGTTGCATATTGTTGTTTGTAGAGGGACGATTACTCCCTCCGTTATCTATTACTCTTCATAACCCATGTCTTAAAACTGCTTTAAGCAAATCATACCTCCATTAAGGAGCAAATTTTTGTGTAAATTTGCTTGTCTATCCCTGTCAGCAGTAGCTGCATAATCATTATTGACATACACTTGTTGATAAATAACAGTTGCGTCTGGTGCTACAACTGTCAGAACTTTAATTGATGTTGGTATATTCATTTCATTGTCTTGTTTGTGGAGGGGTGGTTAATCCCCTCCGTTACCTTCTTTAAGCTACATACTTGAACTCATGAACATAGATGTAGTTTTCACTATCATCTTGTTCCTCGTTCCATTCATCTATATCTTTCATTGTCACCGATTCTTTCTTCAACAGTTGAGCCACATAAGCTAAAACTTGTTTTTCGGTGTCAAAATACTCACTAAAGTAATCTCCGTCGATGCAAATATCGACATAGTAGCTCTCCGTGAAATATTTACCATCACAATCATTAGTTGCATAGACTTCACAACCACATTCTTCAACAATGTAGTAGATGGTTAGCTCGGGCATGAGCTTTACCAAAAGATGACGAAAATCCGTTGCTCCCCATGCTTCTTCTGCCTCCAAGTGAAGAACACCATCTATGATTTCATACGTTTGAATAAAACCACGTAAATAGTTGTTCTTCATCTGCTCGTCTGTTGCTCCTAAAGCTTTAACGATATTGCCTTCCCATTCCTTTGAAGCGTTTGCTTCAACAGGCTTTGTATTGCCTTTCATAAAGCTGTTTATCACATTAGACACTCTCGCTAAATCGCTCTTGCTACCTTCGATAGCATAGCTTGTACTTGCCCAATTTGCCATATTCTATATCTTTAAATTGTTATTTCCCAAACTTAATTACATGCTCACAAATCTGTATTGCTAAATCATGAAAATTCGGTTGTTTCAATATACGCTTTAATGCCTGATTATTACGTGTTCTTACACATGTGTTGTTATCTAAGCAAAATGTATACCTCTTATCATATACTATTTTCATTCTTACTCCATTTACGGTTATCAACCCCTCTGTAACCTCCACCTCAAAAAAGCCTTTTCGCCCTGATGAATAAATACTATCTGCTACTTTAATCATATCTCATTTTATTTATGCTACAAAAACAAAATCTTATGACCATACTATACAAGGTTTTAGCTCCTTATACATAAGCTGTACCTTTCTTGACGAATATCGCCTTTTAATAACTCCTACAAGTTTACCATCTTGCATAATATTGTTTCCTTTGATTTGTACTTTCTCAGTAGCCAAAATCTTATAACTATGATACGAAGCCTCTCTTGTTGATAACATACCATAGTTACCTTTATCAATGGAAGCCATTATAACATCCAAGACTGCTTTCTTTATTTCCTGTTTCATATTCATATTATTTGAATGATACATTTCCCTTTCGTTCAACTACTATTGCAGCATCACTGTCGGGCTTTTAAATTTTACGTGCAAATAAGGTAGAAGGTCATTAGGAAGATAAGCAAAGTAATTTAAGGATATTCTCATGGAAAACCCAAATCTTTGATTTGCGGAAGGCTGCCGTGAGAATATTCTTAAATAGTGTTGCAGTACTTTGTGTTCTTACGACCTTGCTTACCTTTGCAAAGGAAAATTAAAGCCAGACTGTGTATGTAAGGAGTGTAAGCGATAACAAAGGATGCAGGGCTTCGCCCTAAACTAAAGGGTAAAGAATAGCAAAGTTGCCGTAGGCTTTAAAACAAGATACTGTCATAACCGCTCTCCCAAAGTCCCTTGAAAACCTTTGTCGAAATGCTTCGTAGAACATGAGACAGTGGTTTTCAAGGGATTAAAACAGCACT
Source organism: Prevotella sp. 20925_1_30 (assembly GCF_041433025.1). Taxonomy (NCBI): domain Bacteria; kingdom Pseudomonadati; phylum Bacteroidota; class Bacteroidia; order Bacteroidales; family Prevotellaceae; genus Prevotella; species Prevotella sp. 20925_1_30. The sequence continues at coordinate 3,066 of NZ_JAPWAR010000056.1, forward strand.
GTCTGTTTTAAGGGTTTCAGCGTAGCCTGTGTTCTGTAAAGCAGAAAGGATAAGCACACTCATGTATATGAGATAAGTGCGTTCCTGATGCTTTACAGGGCACTGGCGAAGCTGTGGGG
>NZ_JAPWAR010000057.1:0-3178 GCF_041433025.1 Prevotella sp. 20925_1_30
ATAGAGTCAATATTGAATTCAATGCTATACAATCCTTCCGTCTCCCCGAATCCTGTCCATGTATAGCGTTCCGGATAAAGGTTATTGCCAGACTTCATGTAATGGAAAGCGGCAAAGTTTCCGTGAACATCGGTAACACGATCAAGTGCCCATTTGACACGGTTACCATTGGTATCTGTAAGAGAAGTAGCATCACTGACATGACCACCATGACCACCATAACTGTAGACTGTACCATCCTTGCCCGTCACTTCCCAGTAATAGTCCTTCGGGCTGTTACCCTTTCGGATAATCCTACTGAAACCACCTTCAGTCATTGGGTAGAACTGCTTATCAACTTGTCTTGCCAGAGAATCAGTCCTACGATAGAGTCGGTCACTGAGCTGCTGTCCCATGAGGAGATAGCTCTCACTCTCTGACTTATCATCGAAACGTGGTACACCCCATCGGGTCTCTATGTCAATGCTCTGCACAGGAAAGCTCCATCCATAGCCAACAAAGCTACTACCGCCCTCACTGCTATACTGTAAGCCGGCACTTACACCAATATCATTACGCCCTGCAGGAACTTCAAAAGGATAGGACAGTGTTGCCGTACCATTCTGATTAGCTGATGGAGCTTCAATCTGCTGAATACCTGCTGCTGGGTCAGCAGCCTTCAGCTCACTGATACCTGTAGGGACATAATTCTGTGTTTCGGGACTCTCTGGAACCTTGATGATACCGTTGATGACATCCGTAAAATGTGAAGTCTCTGCCATTGCCACCTCACGCTTGGTATCAATACCTTTTGACTGGAGCATTGTCCAGCGTTGGTGCAGTTCATCATAATAATAGGTGTGGATATCATCTACAGTATAGCCTTTCGGTATCAACGTGCTGTCGTAGGGGACAGAAATACTTGCCAGATGATGGACGAAGTGATTACCATGAGGTAAGAAACGATAACCTGATACCGTATCTGTTCTTGCCATTAAGGTGTCACAGCCACCTGTAACATTCACCATACCAGTAGGCAAGGTTGGTAGTTCACCCTTTCTAAGTGGAGTAATACTGAGAACTTTACCCTTTTCCATAGCCTCACGTGGAACGGCAAGCTGGGCACGCCCAACATTGAGCGTATCGCTGTCGGAATTGGCAAAGAACTTACTGACGGTACGTTTGCCTAAGTCTGCAAAAAGTCTTGCAGATTTCCTGTTCGGCTTGTGAGTATCTACACGATTCCCCTTTTCTTTTCTTGCGATTTCTTTGGAGATTCTCTTCACAGGTGAGTTCTGTACACTGTCCTTAACTTGTTTTCGTAAGGAAGTAGCCTTTGAGGAGGTGCTATCTTTTTGTACAGAAGAGACTGTATCACTGGATGTAGAATCACTGATTACAGTTTCTTTAGCAGAACGATTACTTCCACCATTACAGGAGTTTAGTATGATTCCTGCTAGCAACAGGAACGGAAAGAGGAGTGAATGTGTAGAATACTTCATTATTCTTGCTATTTTGTTTCAGACCTAAAGGTCCTCAATGTATATACTTGCGTTAGTAAACTTTAAAAGGATAAAAAAGAGAATTATTTCCTCACTAGTTTAAATGTCCTTTCTTTGCTACCACTTTGCAGTGTCAATAAGTAAACACCTGTCTGTGGAAGATAGACTTTAGTGGAGAAATATGTATCTGGCATATTCGTCTGACGACTGACAAGAGCCCCACCCGTCGTATAGAGTGCCATGTCCAATGGAGCTACTTCGCTCAGTTCCACCTGAACACCGACATATCCATTCACCGTTGGATTAGGACTTACACTTACATTCGCAAAGAAGTCAGTATTTCCATCGGAAGGATTCATGGAAGGAATATCTGTGATACCCGTCTTAGATATCTGAAACTCATTCTCAGACTTATTGCCCACATGATCTGTCGTTGTAAGGAGGTATTTCCCTTCTATGAGTCCGTCAGCAGACTGTATGCTGTCACTTGTGGTACGATTGAAAACAGACATGTGTTCTCTCTGTAGGGTCATCTTGTAAGGGGCGATACCACCTGTTACCCTGACAGAGAGTGTTCCTGTGCTGCCACTCTTCTCCGTTGGCTGCTTTACTTCTATTGTTGTAAACATATCTTTGGCAGCTCGTAGTGTGAATACATCACATTTGCCTAACGGTATATTCTTAAAAACAATACTGTCACCAACTGTCATGTTTGCCTTATGATAGCTTAGAGTCTTGACAGGAAAGCTACCCGTTCCTGTAGGGTCAACGGCAAGATAGTAGCTCTCACCTTCTGCAAGAGGCTGTATCTGGCGTAGTTGCTTACCATCAGCAACAACATCAACATTAGGCTTGTCAACCCGTGTTGCTGCATTCATCCATCGTCTACCTAGCCACTTACCGTAGGCCTTACTCTGGCGGAAAGAAAGTTTGCCATTGTTGTCACCCCAAAGAAGACTCTCACCATCTTCAAGAGGCTTGCTCATACTGATTGTAAGGAAACCATCTTCCTCACAGCTCTTGGCTCTTGTCTTATGTAGGGCAGAAGCTTTGTCTGAGATAAGACCAGCTATACGGTGGCTATAGTCCTTGTTGGTATACCCATTCCAAATAACCTCGCTCCTTGAATTAAGGTAACTGCTACGAAGGCTCACTCCATATTTCAAAGCAAGATAGCTTTCCACACGACACCGTTCTGTATCAGAAAGGCGGCGATCGAAGACAGTATATTCAACAGTTCTACCTTCAAGGTTCTTTACAGGCAACTTGGCGTTCCCATTCCGACCGATATGCAAAGTCTGACCATTACCCATATTGGAAGAGGTCGTATAGCTATAAAGACGCATTTCAGGCAATGAGTCCTTGGCATAATTCATGAAAGTACCATCGCCAAGGTTTGCAGCACGTTCAGTTGTCTGTATACGGGTAATAGCTTTTCCACTTCCAAGAGACCATATAGCCTGCTCCTTTTCGCCATATACCTTACTTACGCCTATATAGGTAAGTCCAGCACCAGCAGAGACACGAACAGAGGTAGAATCGTGTGACCATACCATTGGCTTATCTACACCACCAGGGGTCTGAGCTGTAGCAGAAAGAGTGGATATAAAGAAGAAAACTGCTGTGAGGTATTTATGTTTCATTTAAAGACCGTTTTAATATGATTGTAGTTATGCTGCTTATTTAGCTTTGCCAAT
>NZ_JAPWAR010000058.1:0-2744 GCF_041433025.1 Prevotella sp. 20925_1_30
AAGCAAAATAAGAACGAAATAACAACTATTTTAATCAATGAAGTAATGAGAAAAAAGCAAGTAAAGAAGAGTTATTCCGCACCAGCGTGCATGATAATTCAAGTCAATGAAGCCACTTATTTGATGGATACGTCTTTCCCCAGCCAACACAGAAAGGCAAACCATGCTACTGGTCCAGCTGCTGCTAAGGCAAGTCAATGGAATGATGAAGACTTAGAAGATGAGAGCACATCTTCATGGGAAGACTAACAGAGAGTTATTAACAAAGAGAACAAAGAAAAGATGAAGCAAACAATGAAACAACATTCATTCACATCACAACTAAAGTCCTTGGCTGTTGTATTCGGCATAGCCTTGACTTTTGCATCCTGCGCTAACGAGGATGTAGCACAGAACCCAACGAACCCCAATGAGGATAACGACAAGAACCTAACGACTTTCGTAGCAGGCGAAGAAGCTAAGACCCGTACCTCAATGGACTACACCAGTGGTAATTTCTATTGGGAAGCAGACGACTATATCTACGTAAAGGACGATAATAACGTATTGCAGAAGAGCACGAATGCTCCAACGAGCAAGGTGGCTGCTTTTAAGTATAAAGTTCCAGGTAAGTTTGCGGCAAGTAGCAGTTATAAGGTTTATTACTTGGGCAAGAACAGCGATGGTACTTCTGTAAGTATCTCAACCACCCAGAGCCAGACAGCTCCAGACAATACCGCGCACTTCGGCACTGCTGGCGATTACGGTACTGCTACCGCTACAAAGGTAACAGGTAAGAATCAGTTTAAGTTCGAGTTGGAGCATCAGCCAGCTTACTTGGTTTTCCAGCCTTACACAAGTAACACAATTCTCCATAACTGTTACTTAACTAAGGTGGAGGTAAGCTCCGACAACGATATAGCTGAGAAATACACCGTCAACCCAACAACAGGTGCTTTAGATGCTTCCACAGTAACAAACGGCAAACAGATAGTCTTAACGACAAGAGACCCAACATGGGGTAGCAGCAACTATAACGGTTTCCCACTAACCAACAACAGCGCCAGCGTAACAACTAACGGTGCTTACATGGTGATTAAGCCAGGCACTCATACCTTAAGGGTACGTTACTGGGTAAAAGACGTAGCTACCAACGTAGAGGGTACTATCACGAAGACTCTTCCTGCAACAGCATACGCTTCCAACACTTACTACGATATGACTGCCAACCTCAACGTAAAGGATTACGATGGCGATCATTATTATATGTGGGATGCTCAGCAGCAATATTGGTATGGTTACGAATGGACAAAGCACTTGCCAGGAAACACAGGTCAGCCAACACTTAGGGGCTACACCTCCCCCAACTATGCCCAGAATAATACGGACTCACGTTATTATAATGATGCATACACCTATGGCATAGCTCATTCAGCTACTCATGCATCATTTAATAGTATTCCTAATGTGAACGAGATGCTTTGGTATGCGTTGAAAGGAGATCCACGTTGGGATAACGACGAACTATGGACAACCATGGGGCACTTATATAAGGGTGGTATATGGATTAAAAAGAAGACATACATAAATGGATACAGTGCCAATAAGGCCCCTGACGGAATTGACTGGCAAACAAATGGTTCTATCGGTCAGGACGCTAGTGTATCTAGAGTTCTCCCTTCAATTGCCGATATAGGCAACTATTTCTACCTGCCTGCTTTGGGTTCCTACACTTCGGGAGGACTGAACTTGATTGGTTTCAGTGCTTCTTTTTGGTCGTCTAGTGCTGACCTATGGGATCGTCGATATGCATACTACCTAACCTTTAGCCCTTCCCTGATTGGCGTAGGCTGCAATTACGGCTATCGCTACCTCGGGTACAGGGCACAGCCCTTCTCGGATTTCGGAGATAATTAATGCGAAAAAACAGGACAAAAGAGTACAAAAATAACTCCTTTGTAAGTGACTGATAATCAATGGTTTATAAATAGGGTGCCAAAGTATGATACTTAGGGGGTCTAAGTATGATACTCAGGTACCCTAAGTATGATACTTAGGTACCCTCAGTCTCATACCGAGGGTGGCTCGAATGAAAAAATAATTTACAAATTATATTTGCTAACTTTAAAACATTGAGATTATGGCATTTTTTAAGAAAGTAAAGAAGAAGTTGACGGGACTTTGGTATCCAGAAGCGATAACCGTAGGAAAGCCCGTAACAACCGACCAAGTGGCTGACCGCTTGGCATTGATTTCAACGGTGAGTCGTGGTGATACGTATGCTGTGTTGAAGGACTTAGGTGGCGTAATGGCATCTTTTATGGCAGAGGGTCGCACGGTAAAATTGGAGGGCGTGGGTACGTTTTACTACACTATCAACGCCGATAAAGGCATCGCAAAGCCTGAAGAGGTGACAGCAAAGCAGATAAAGAATGTCCGTGTACGCTTTATTCCCGAGACCTCACGCACGCAGAGCAACAAAGTTGCCACTCGCTCGCTGGTGTCTGATAATATTTATTGGGAAGAGTGGAAGGAAGAGAAAAAAAGCCTCACCCCCGCCCCCGAACCGAAGGGAGAGGGGAGTGAAGACCACACTGGACCACAGGCAGGGTAAAAGCCCCCTCCAACTCCCCCGAAAGGGGGAGAGTGCCTAACGGAAGCTAGTTAGGATATGTGCCACAAAAGAAAGCCTCCCCAAGCCCCTCGAATGAGGGGATGTCCTTATTGGATATAGTTTGAAACGACTGAGAGCCTGTAAGTTGGGA
>NZ_JAPWAR010000059.1:0-2577 GCF_041433025.1 Prevotella sp. 20925_1_30
ACGATTTATTATTGACCCACTAAATGCCCTGGTCGGGTGGGTCATTTTATTTCGCTATTACTTGGTAATATTCTTTGCTTTTATCTTTCTAAGACTCTCTCCAGTTAGTTCTATTTGATATGAGGTATGCACAATTCTATCTAGTACAGCATCTGCCACGGTAGGGTCGCCTATTGCATCATACCAGTTGTCTACAGGAAGTTGAGAAGATATGATAATCGACTTCCTTTCATGCCTATCTTCTATAATATCAAGTAATATAGGACGCTCTTTTGCATCTACAGGTACAAGGAAGGCATCATCGAGGATTAACAAGCGACATCGCTCTATCTTCTTTAGCTCTGTTTCTAACGTTCCTTTGTTCTTGGCAACCTTAAGTGTCCCCAGCAGCTTTGACATGTTAGCATACATCGTTCTAATACCATTTTTACAAGCATGATAGCCTATAGCTGTAGCGATAAAACTTTTACCAGTTCCTGATGAACCAGTAATAAATATATTGCGTCCTTGCTTGATAAAATCAAGTGAGAGTATTCTCTCCATTTTGTTTTGGCTAAGGTTGCGATTGATATTATAATCTATTTGCTCAGGATAGGTTTTATATCTAAACCCTGCTGATTTTATGAGTCTTTCAATGGCTGCTGCAGAACGATAGTCCCATTCTCGAGATAAGAGCCAAGATAAAAAGGCATCTGGTGTCATCGTATCTGCAATTGTAGTTGTTAGACTTTCTTCAAAGGCAGTTGCCATACCCGTAAGCCTCATTCTATGCATTAAATCAAGAGATAACTGATTCTTATCCATTTCTTGCACAATAGGTGCTGTCTTATTATTATTTAGTTCCATAGTTGTTTACTTTAATTGTTTGCTATTATTGGATAATTGCTTTGAGAAATAATCCTTGCCTCGTATGTTCTTATGAGTTTTTGGTTTATATTCAGGAGATAGCTCCATATTATCTTCATCCATAGATATATAGGGAGCATCATCACCCTTCTGTAGTATATCCTTTATCTCATTATAGCCATAGCGTCGTCCTTCCGAGGCACAGTTACAAGCTGCTACTAGACGAGCCATGCCATACTTCTTCTCCAGCGACATGATACCACGGCAAGAGCGGAAGGCTTTTGGTGGATATTTCATCTGCGTAGCGACTTCCTTGAGATAAAGCAGAAGGATGTTGTCTATTTGCCCTGCCCGTTGATATATTTCCTCCAAATCCTTTTCAAAGCTACCATGATGACCAGGAAGATTATGTGCATCTTTCTGTGAGTAGGTATAGGGAGTATCATCTCGCTGATGGATGGTAACTAACTTTAACCCATAGTAGATTTGAACATTGTCATTATCGTAAATAAGCTCCATACGTTTGCCGATATACTCTGTTGGAACACTATAACTATGCTTTCTTAGCATAACGAAGCTATTAGCCATGACAGTAGCAGACTTTCTAGACTTCATCTGATAGCGAGCGGTAGGAAGAGGACGAAGAAAATCTTTTTCCATTTCCTCAAATAGTTCTTGACGGGATTCCTTACGCCCACTCAATCTACGGCTGTTAAATGCTTCTAAAGATGTGCGTATAGCAACATTAAGTGATTCTAGATTATGGAAAATTTGCCCTTCAATATCTACATATACCGACCGATACATTAGCTTTACAGCATTCTCAACCAGTGCCTTGTCCTTGGGACGGCGCACCCTAGCTGGATAAACAGCCATGTCATAAAATTCAGCCATAGCAGCGAAGTCGTCATTGATAACAGGCTCATTACGATCACTGCGGATAACGGCTGATTTTAAGTTGTCAGGCACAACAGCCTTGGGTACACCACCAAAGAAATGAAGAGCATTCTCGCAAGCAACGATAAGGTCTTCCTTCTTCTGCGACCACACTGCCTCGCAATAGGTGTAATGACTGCATGGAAGGGTAGCCACAAAAACCTCTACCTTCCGCACCTCACCCGTCTGTTCTTCGACTATCTCTAGCTTATCACCTGCATAATCAATATACATCTGATCGCCAGCAAGGTGCTCTACATGTCCTACGGCTCGTGTTTGACATCTGTAGGCATGGATTGCGTGTTTGAAAGTAGAATACTGGTAACCATTAGGATGAGTTTTGAGATACTCCGTGTGAAGAGATAAGATAGAAACACCCTTCTTGCTAAGCCGTTTCACATAATCAGGAACAAGTGCCTCTAACTCCAACTTGCGAGCAGAAGGCGGACGGTTACGAGAATGCCCATCTGAAAACAAGTCCGCCAGCTTATCATCTGAAAGCGACAGAATTTGCTCCATGGACAAGCCACTTTCTTGGAATTTACGGACATACTTGCGGAGGGTGTTACGAGATATATGGAAAGTACTAGAAATACTTCTTATTCCCATACCAGATGCGTAACAGCGCAATAAATTCTTTAATTTTGTCATATAAATAATAGTTTTATGTTTTTAATGCCGGCCAGGGCAGTAACACAAAACTACAAAATGACCCTAAAAAACTAGCGTTTCAAAGGGTCATTCTTATTTTGGTGAGGTGGGTCTCATTATTTTAACCTTACTGGGTCTAAAATA
>NZ_JAPWAR010000060.1:0-2245 GCF_041433025.1 Prevotella sp. 20925_1_30
AAGCCCCTCCGTTGCCTTTTATAACTCTGCAAGTCTCGTTGTTGCCTTTATGATTAGGTCTTTTAGCTGTTCCTTATTCAGCTCGGGCAATAAGTCTATGACCATGAAATTCTCGGTGTCCTCAATATCTATGCCTTTCTTTGCAAGAATGGTCTTAATATTAAGCTGACTAAAGTCATTGTAAGACTTACCACTTGTCACTTGTTGCTCTTCATTGCTTGTGAAGATGTTGTTTACCTCAATGTTTGATAACTCACCAAAACCAATGAAAGCGTCAATACGAAATTTACGTTCTTCTTGCTTGTCTGTGTCATAATAGACAAAGTATGGTCCCGTAATATCTATATTATCCGAAAGAATGCCGTGTGCATATCTCACAGAACCATCAACTTTACGATAAGCGAAAGCCGTAACTCCGTCTTTCTTCATCTTCTCTTTTAGCTTAACAACAAGTGCAAGACAAATATCATGATGTTCTGCTATCGTCCCTTTACGAAGTTCGCCTACCTCAATGAGATTGTCAATGAGAAATGACCTCCAACCCTTACAATCTACATCATAGTAAGCAAGTGTAAATTTGCTATGGTGATGAATGCTGTTGCCCTTAATGGTGTGTCCTATACCATATAGCGTACCACACGCATGACGTTCTGTGCCGTCTTTCTTACGATACACGAAAGAAACAATGCCTTTGCGAAGTTTCTCAACTAAAGTCTCAAATAGATTTTCCATATTGATGAGATTGTTATTTGTTTATGTAAAACATCGTCAAGCATTAAAAACTTGACGATGTGATATTTCATTTTCCCTTTCAAGATGTTCTTCTATGTCTTCTGTTGAATTTACCTCGGTCTCCCTGAAGTAGAAGTGGGTGTCAAGTGAGCCGTTCACATAGCAATCAAAGTCTTCTCTATCACAGCCTTTATTATCAACATATTCATACACAACTTTAAACCAAAGTATATCCATCAAGCAGTTTCTTACATTTCGTATATCAAATCCTGCACTCTCAATAGCATCGTCTAAATCTTCACTTGTCCAATCGTAACCAAAATCAGATTTGAAGTTTTCAAACTTATAATCTTCCTTACAGAAGCCTAACGATAGCAAGATAGCATAGTTGTTTGTCATAATTCTTGTTGTTAATAAGTGATACATTTTCCTCTCGTTCAACTGCTATTGCAGCATCACGGTCAGGCTTTCAAATTTTACGTGCAATGAGGTAGTAAGGTTATTAGGAAGATAAACAAAGTAATTTAAGGATATTCTTATGGAAAACCCAAATCTTTGATTTGTGGAAGGCTGCCGTGAGAATATTCTTAAATAGCGTTGCGGTACTTTGTGTTCTTACGACCTTGCTTACCTTTGCAAAGGAAAATTAAAGCCAGACTGTGTATGCAAGGAGTGTAAGCGATAACAAAGGATGCAGGGCTTCGCCCTAAACTAAAGGGTAAAGAATAGCAAAGTTGCCGTAGGCTTTAAAACAAGATACTGTCATAACCGCTCTCCCAAAGTCCCTTGAAAACCTTTGTCGAAATGCTTCGTAGAACATGAGACAGTGGTTTTCAAGGGATTAAAACAGCACTGTCTGTTTTAAGGGTTTCAGCGTAGCCTGTGTTTTGTAAAGCAGAAAGGAAAAGCACGCTCATGTATATGAGATAAGTGCGTTCCTGATGCTTAGCGGAATACTGGCGAAGCTGCGGGGGATAAAGCAGAATCATTAGGGAAAAGCAAGAAAGAGAAAAACTTGCGATAGCGTGTTTGATAGGGCTATGATTGATGTGTGCTGCGACCATCTGGCGTAGCACAAAAAAGAAGCTGGCAATCTTTAAGAAAACCAGTATTTAAGATGATATATACACTTATTCTTACAAAAGGATTACGCTAAACCAAAAGTGAATTTATACGATTTCAAAAGTATAAACGTAATCATCACTTCCTGGGTCATCATAATTAGCATAGAACTTTACTTTTCTTGGCTCAACTTCTGCTATTGTAGCATTGTCTGCTAACAAGCTATTTCCATTCTTTAGCTCAACAAAGAAGCGTCCAGTATAGTCAGATTTATATCCCCATGGAAAGAAATCATATAGAGAGTAACCTTTCTCACGGACATCATAGCCGAAGAATCTTGCACACTCCTCAATTTTCTCTCATAGTTCGGTTTCAGTTGAAACATTAGCATACTCGTTTCTGAATTTCTCGATTGTAAACATAGCTTTTAGTTTTATGATTGTAAATTTAA
>NZ_JAPWAR010000061.1:0-2050 GCF_041433025.1 Prevotella sp. 20925_1_30
AGGATAGAAAAGGACGACACGGACTTCCTGCAAAGGGTAAAGGAGGAAATACCCGCCTTCCTCTATTTTCTCCAGCACCGCACGCTCTCCACGAAGAAAGAGAGCCGCATGTGGTTCAGTCCCGAACTCATCCACACGCAAGCCCTGAGCAGGATTATACGGAGCAACCGTAACAGGACGGAGGTGGAGATGGCGGAAACCTGCCTTGAAGTCATGGACTGCATGAAAGCGTCCGCTTTCTCTTTCTGCATCAACGACATGCTCCTTCTGCTGAACTGCGCAGGCTGCAGGACGGACAGGACGCAGGTAAGGCGTATCGTGCAGGATATATGGAAACTCACTCCTGCCGAAAACACGCTCACCTATACGACCTGCCAGCCGAGCTATGACAACATGCGCCCATATACGGAGATTAGGCGCACGGGGCGTTTTTACACCATCGGCAGGAAGCAGTTGGAGGAAATGCAGGGATAGAGGAATCGGAAATGATGAAACTCCACTTTGACAAGCGGCTTGATGAGGGCATGATGAAAGCATATTATGTTGATTTCCAGATTATTGGAACGACATTCATCAATTCATCAGAATTTTCATCACTCCGACTTCGGTGGGAAACGGCAGTGGCATTACAGGCTGAAACGGAACAGGCAAGACACGCTGATATAAGCAACAGAAAAAGGCAGTCACGGCAAGCCGTGCATTCTGTATTTCCAAGCATGCAGGGTATTCAGATATTCGGGTGCAGTCCAAGTATGCCTTCGGAGAAACAAGTCCAATCGGCAGCACCGATGGAGAAACCGTGGGGACTTCAGGTTATAAGGGAAAGAAGTGGCAGGGGCAAATGCCCACGTGGTAAGCACGGTACGGATATTTTCAAAAGAGAAAATACCGTAGCTTATTAGGGGATTTTCCTCACGCTTCACTCCGTGTCCGCTGAAAATCTCCCAATAAGCCAACGGGGTTGCACCCCTCTGGACACCCCTGCCGAGCCTGTCGGCATAAAGAAACGAGCAAGCCGAAAGGAAGTCTTTCCTCCTTTCAACGATTGTCCACCGACCGTATCTAAGGACATCAAGGCAACGAAAACAAGATAATGACAACATCTAAAAAAGACAAAAGGATATGGGATATTGCGTATTGCATTTGGAAAAGGCAAAGGGAGCCGACAGCGGAATGTCGGCTCACATCGAGCGCACCATCGTGCCGAAGAACATAGACCCTACGAGAACGCACCTCAACCGTGAGTTAATCAGGTTTCCCGACGGTGTGTGCAACCGCACGGCTGCCATACGCCACCGCCTTGACACGGCAGGGCTGAAACGCAAGATAGGGAAGAACCAAGTACAGGCAATCCGCATCGTGCTGAGCGGAACGCACGAGGATATGGAACGAATGGAAAACGAAAGGAGGCTCGGAGAGTGGTGCGATGACAGCGTGGCGTGGCTGAGAGAGACCTACGGAGCGGACAACCTCGTGTCGGCAGTCCTGCACATGGACGAGGAAACACCGCACATCCATGCCACCGTAGTGCCGATAGTGCAGGGTGAGCGCAGGAAGCAGAAAAAGGAAGAGAAGGCAAAGCGCAGGTACAGGACGAAAGCGACAGCCCCACGCCTCTGCGCAGACGAGGTGATGAGCCGTGCCAACCTCATCAGGTATCAGGACACCTACGCCGAACACATGGCGAAGTACGAGCTGAAAAGGGGTGTCAGGGGCTCGACAGCCAAGCACCTCTCCACGCATGAGTATTACCGCAATCTCATCACGCAGGGCGAGGACATACAGGAGAACATCGCCAACCTGCTGGCAAGGGAGGCGGAAGCACGGTGCATCATCGAGGAGGCGGAGCAAGCCAAAATGGAACTCGCACGCATCAAGGCGGAGAAAAAACGGTGGAACTGAAAAACTCAGCTACCAAGACCGCCACAGCAGCACTCAACGGCATCAACTCCCTGTTGGGCGGTAATAAAGTGAGCAGGCTTGAAAGCGAGAACAGGCAGTTGCATGGTGAGGTGGCGGAACTGAAAGAGAGCATCGGACAGATGCGCAC
>NZ_JAPWAR010000062.1:0-1867 GCF_041433025.1 Prevotella sp. 20925_1_30
ATAACATATACAAATAGTCTATTTGATGATTCTGAATTTGGGCAGAATTATTATGTATGGCTTGATATCTCTAGTCATGAAGTTGGTCATATTAATCACATAAAAGCTAGTAATAAAATTGCCGATAAGCAATATGAGCTTCTTCTAAAAACATCTATGTATGCAAAGGACATGTATGTACCTTCATTAGAGACTCATCGGACTAATTCATATCTCAGTAAATTTATTGCCTCTTATTTAAAGTATGGAGGACATGATAAATCTCCGTTAGAGAAGCAAGCTGGCAAAGGATCTGATTCATTCAACAGATTCAATGAATTTGTTAATGAGAAATATGGGAATAACTCTTTGATCAACTTACTTAAATCCGATATATCAGATACAAAGAAAATACAACAGATTGATAAGTATTGGAACGAATATGTTAAATCTAAAGAAACAACCAAATAATGAAAAAAATATTATCTGTATTTTTGTTTTTATTATGCTTATTGTCCCTGCCATTTCTTATTTTTCTCTTATTTAACTCGCAAGGGAATGGAATTGAGTTTGATATATCTTCATCTACCATAATAAGTAAAAATGGGAAATTATTTAATGTTTACATTTATAGTGATAATGATAGTATAGAAGATATCCAATTTATACAATTAAAAGAAGGTCATGAAGCGAAACGAAAGATTTCATTAACCTCTGTAGATTCCAATTACGTAATTACAGACTGGCGTGACCACCAAGTAACAAAAATTTTCTTATATCCCAATAGAAAGTATAGAATCGAAAATCATTCTAACGGTGATACCTCCCCGAGTATTATTATGTTCATGACAGATTCGTTAGGGAAACCAGCTTATCAAATGACTGATAGATATTAAGTAGGAAGTGTAAAGAATAAATACAGAATGATCGGAATGACCCGAGCAACCCTGGCGACCAACTTCAATAAAGGAAAAAAAAGAAACAAAATGAAAAATTTTATTGCTGTATTCGTCTTAATTCTAATTTTCTTTAGTTGTACTAAAAGGTGTAGAGTTGAATCGAAATATAAAGATTCGATAGTAGTCTTCTTTAGACCTATTTTCAGCTCCAAAACTGTCAAGGCGCATGAATTGATAAATATGTCAAATTGTGTACTCGTAAATGATACTATCAAAATTAGCCATAGAGATTATTGTAAAATCAGCAATTTTATCCAAAATAAAAGATATGTAAAGTCTAAAGTAAAAGGAGTTCCTGAAATTTATTTTAAAAATGATGGAAAGGAAATATTCTTGACCTTGTTTGATACTTTAGCTACAGATATAAAGGGGGAGAATCTTGAGTCCAATATAAATATAATATACTTAATTAATAAGTATTGTAAATTCTATAACTATTATACCAAAGAAGAAGTTATGTGGGGTAGTCTTTATAGAAAATATCCTTTTCCCAAAGATTATCATTATTATTATGGATATTTTACTAAGAGGAAACAATCCGATGCATTAGTAGCAATAAAAAAGAAAGGAATAAAACTATGGCTCGTTGAAAAAGAAAGGTAATATATTGACCATGCTATTTCTATTTCGTGCGGCTTCAAGAGGCATTTTTTCCAGAGAATATTTTCAACTATGCTGCGTATATCTCCGATGCAACGGTAATCCTACACTGGTAACGAATGACTCAACGAATACCACTTGTAGGATGTACTGGGATGAGAACAACCACTTGATGGCTTTAAGTGATAATGCAAGTTGAATACTTACTTTTACAATACTGCTGGTGTTCACTAATGGAGAGGCGTTACTTATGTCAAAGAATCAACTATATGCTCCATTGTTACTCTAAACTCCTAACATAGTTTTTGTTTTTAGTTGCTGTCACTTTT
>NZ_JAPWAR010000063.1:0-1865 GCF_041433025.1 Prevotella sp. 20925_1_30
CTTCAAAGAATCTAACGCCCCCACCCTCTCTTCGAAGCGGGGCTTTCCTCGTATGAAGGAGAAGCCTCCCCAAGCCCCTCCGAAGGAGGGGATGTATTCCCCCAAAACGCTTCTTTCTATCTAAAAGAGCCTCTCTTTCATGCAAGAAGGGCGTTTCCTTGCCTCGAAGAGAGCCTTTCTTTGCATGGAAGAAACGCCCCCTTTGTTTTCAAACATTGGTTTTCACTCCCCTCTCCATTCGGAGAGGGGGCGGGGGAGAGGCTGTAGTTGGGTTCGTGGTGAGCCTGTATCGCCTGGCGGCGAGGCTGTTCCTTCCTCTCAATGAGCCATATAAAAGGCTGCACCTAAGGCTCCTTTATACTCGTCAACATCAATTCTATCTCCCTCCTGATAGGTCTCATACTCCTTTTTCGATACTGTTATCTCACCATCCTCTTGCATCGTTCCGCAGGAGGCAAAGCGCACTTTATACGCATGACTGCGTCCGCTCGTCTCAAACTTATCCTTCACATAACTGATGTGATGATCTGGTTCGGAGTCATCAAACGCTACGTTATAGGTTATGATGGTGCCAATCGCATAAAAGATAGCGAAGAAGAGGACAAAAATAAACTGCTCGGTTGGATTGTCCACGCGTGATTTTGTGAAACTGAAGTTGTACCAGAGGAACGGAATAGAGACCACAACAATGCACAGAAGCATATAGGGTATGAGCGGATAAATGTCTATGATGTTCTCACGCAACGCTAAACACAACAGCACCAAAGACACTAAATAGGTACTACTAAACAGTGTTGGGCGGTCGGTATCATCACGATATACATCGAAAAGTGCCGTTCCTTTCGACTTGATAAACACAATGCTCGCCAGCCAAGGCATAACTGCTGCCGCCAAAAAGACGTATCGGTAATAGGGCATTGGCACGAAGATGAGGGCGACGGTGACGATGTTTGCAAGGATATTCACCGCTCGTGCCCATAGACGGTTGCGTTCGTTCTGATTGAGCCGTTCGACTGCGCTGGCTCCTAAAGAGCTATTCTGCCTTATCGACTGGCGGTCTTTTCTCTTCTCACGGAGGAAGTAATTATGGAAATAACGCCCTGCCCAGCGTTCCACGTCATGGTAATCTCGATAGTAAACACCGAAGGTTATCTCCTTTCCTGCACCCTGATAGGGTACGAATTCGATACCATTCCCGTAAGAAGGTAGCACACTTTCAATACTATTGAAGAACAGAACTCGAGTGCCAAAGAGACTTTCCTTGACGATTCTATCTTCATAGATATACACCTTATCACGCCTTGTATAGAGGATGGCAAATACTGGAAAAAGGAGGAGGAAAAGCCCCATAAGTGTGGAGATATAATCGTCCAGCGAGGCAGAACCATGTAAAATAGTAGTCAAAACGCCTGTTTGTACGGCATCATAGATGATTGCAATGCCGAAAACAAAGAGTGCGATAGCAAAGAGATACAATATGATTTGTCCTGTAAGTGCCATCTTGTAAGGTATTGCTACCCTACTATCTCCCCTCTTCCCGTCCGTTGCCGAGGCTGGAATCTGTATGTCTTTTCTATGTTTCATTATCAATGTTTTAATATAAAGAAAATACCTCTCTCCTACCCAACTACAGCCTCACCCCCGCCCCAACTACAGCCTCACCCCCGACCCCTCTCCGAATGGAGAGGGGAGTGAAGACCAATGTTTGAAAACAAAGAGGGCGTCAGCTTCTGTGGATTCCCATGTTCCTTTAGGAGCTCTGTGTCGCTTCGCGCCTTCGTGCCATCTGTGTATTCCGTGTTCAAAATGCCACAGCAAAGAATCGTTTAACCATTTCTTCCATGTGGAGAAATGTCTCACCCCCG
>NZ_JAPWAR010000064.1:0-1636 GCF_041433025.1 Prevotella sp. 20925_1_30
TACTGAGCAAATACACCAACTGTTGGAGTAAACTGCCACTTGTCTTTGAAACTGTAATTAGAATAATAGTCTTCTGGTACAAGAATCTTATCCATACCCTTATTCACAGATACGCCATACCCCAAACGAATTCCAAGTCTAAAAGAGGTGTTTTGTGCTGGGAGATGAGTACTTACTAAGAGTATAATAGCTAGAATAGCGTTTTTAGAAATCATATTCATTGCAATAGTTATTTTATATGTGAGCAAAAATACATAAAAATTAAAAGATCGCATAATATTTACACTAATTTAACTTTTATAAGCAGGGGGAGCAAGGAAATTACGCAAAGATTCAGCAACTTGTTGGCTTATAATTTCCTGATTATCTACTGTATGCAGTCAAGTGTGAGGATAGCCGTAAAAAACTTATTTTTAGGAATATGACAATAGTAAATGATTAGTTACATGTTCTATGCTATTGCGGAATAATTATCATTAAAATGAAGAGGGATAAGTTTCCCTTTTTAGAGTTCTAACCATCTTGCGAATATGCTTTTATATCCCATCCATATTCCTGCAGATTTTTAGTAAAGACAAAGTTAATAAGACATTTGCGTTGATATGATTTATTTGCATTTTTAAACTTAGGTTGTTTTTGCTTCTCATAAAGAACCTGGATCACCTGAGAGTAACTTTCCTTGCATCGCAACTGTTCTTTATCTATTATTTCCATGTAATAATTTACATCTTCTTTATCTAAATAGCTGTTAAGTAATTGTAATATGGTATCTCTTTGAAATGTTTCATCAAGTTGAAGCCAGTTGGTTTGCTTAATTTGTTTTCTTTTAGCAGGACGATGTTGTTTATTTTCTTCATATGGAAAGAGGTACTCCCCTTCTTTGCATGGACGATCTAACTCAGAGTCTTTAGATTTAGGGTGCTCACGTGTGTAGATATAAAAGCGTAAAGACTTTGGAGAGCCATTACGCCCACGTCCATACCGTTCTGCAACTTCATAATCAAACCATACATCTGAACGTTTTTCACTATATAACCTATAAAGTTCTTGCTGTGCAGGGATAATAACCTTCTCAACCATGGTCTTAAATCGAGTATATTTCTCTTTTTCCAGCAACTCACCAGTCTTTGGGTCATGTAATTCAGAAAGTCCAAAAGTAAAACGGAATGCTTCGACAGACATCTTGACAACTCGTTTCTTATATGTTTCGTTCGGGGCAGATGGATCTACAAACCGAAACTCACCTGAGTACTGACAACAGAACTCATAGAACTTTTGTGAATACTTTGATTCAAGTAAAATGGCTGTGTGAAGATTTAGAACCGTAAATGATTTGGTTAGGCAGATAACATAATCATATAGCTCTGGTGAAACACGTACAGTATAGTCATTTGTTGCTGTATTCCAACGAAAGGCATCTATCCAATGAAAGTAATCTATGACAAGTTGGTTTTTCTCATTATTATGAAATTGAATGATTGATTTCTGCGCAAGCGAACGAACGGTTTTATAGGTTCTAACAATATTCGTATTGCCTCCTATTAAAGACAAGTCTTTATCCGTCATGTTAAAGACAAGATTTTCCCAGTTTTCACGCATCTTTAATCCCATTTCTTCATAACGCATTTTGATAGCT
>NZ_JAPWAR010000065.1:0-1619 GCF_041433025.1 Prevotella sp. 20925_1_30
CCTGCGCGAAAGAAAGGAAAGAAGCCGGAAAGCCCCGATCCTTCTCCAAAAGAAAAGGAGAATAAAGAAGAGAATGGACCAGTAGCAGGGTAAAAGTCCTACCCCCAAAAAAGAAGCCTCCCCAAGCCCCTCCAAAGGAGGGGATGTCCTTATTGGATATAGTTTGAAACGAGCGAAAGTATGTAAGTAGGCTGGGGGACATCCCCTCCTTTGGCTTCCTAAGGTAAAATCCAAGGATTTTCCAAGAAAAGTTTATATTCCACTGTAATTTCTAAGTTAATGTGTTTTTATTTACATTTTCCACCCATATAGTTTATGCTATTTCTCTCTCCATTCTTCTGACTACTTCGTGATTATACTCATAATCATAGTCATGTTTTACCAAAGAGAACATGATGTGCAGTAGTTTGTTTGCTACATTGTTGAGGATCACAGCATACGGCTTACCCTTCTCCCTGAGCCTTTCACTATACTTTCTAAGTTCTGTGTTGGCAAGCATGGCACTTTTTGCAGCCATTCTCAAGTATCCCTTGAGCATCTTGCAACAGGCGTTTCTATACGGACTCTTCCTGTGTACCGATGTCCCAGAGTCTTCATAAAAAGTGAAGCAGCCACAGTAGCATGACATCTTATTAGGTGTGGTAATCTTCTTAAAATTCCCTGTGTAAGCGATAAGAGCTGCACCATTAATCAGACCGATGCCAACAATAGAAGTAAGGTGCTGGTAGTTCTTTTCCATCTCTTCATCTTCTTTCATAAGGTTTCTAATCTCTTCGTCACACTCTCCGATAACCTTATCGAGCCTCTTGATTTCCGCCTTTGACAGTCGTTCTATACATTTCCAAGCCTTACTATTCTTGTTCACCAATGTCTCTTTGTTATTCGCTAACCTTACCTTGCACTTCTTCCTCCGTTCAACCAAACTGTCACGATAGCAAATGAGTTCCTTTAAGTCTGCGATAGCTTCTGCGTCTGGGACAAAAGCCGTATAACGATTCTGATGTCTGGCTGCATATTGTGCTATTATTTCAGAGTCTTCCTTATCACTCTTACCGCGTTGGAAGCCTTTGGAACAATGTATTTGCAATGCACTTTCTCGCCACACATTCAGTCCATTTTTGTGGAGCCAATGACACAGAGGTAAATCGTAACTGCCCGTCGTCTCCATGCAAAACAGTGCTTCATCCATCTGACCACGGCTCTTAATGACTTTCCTTACCCAGGCGGTCATACTCCTAAAACCAGAAGGTCTGTTCTCAAACTTACTATACCCCAGTTTCTCCATCAATTCATAGCTCTCAATGTGAATTACTGTCACATCCAATGTTTCTTTGGAAACATCTATTCCAATACAAATCTTTTTCATATCTTTGCATATTATTTTATGGAATACATTGACCGAGAAGTTGTGTAGTGTGTCACTTTATATAGGCTATATGCCTAACTTCCTACTTACATTTTGCAGCTTCAATCCAGAGGGACTACGACCAAATTTAAACTCAAAGTTTAGAGGGGCTTTAGTTTATCCCTCTGGCGGTCAATTTTTCCTTACAACAACAAAGGTAAAAATTAATCGAGCTTAAAGAGAATTTCTGCTCTTTTTCTTTCACTGCAAAGAT
>NZ_JAPWAR010000066.1:0-1516 GCF_041433025.1 Prevotella sp. 20925_1_30
ATAAATTAAACTTTTTAAGTACCTGAGCAACAAAAAGTTGCTCAGGATTTTGCCATGTCAGAATTTTCACTTATCTTAGTGTTGCAAAAAAAAACAAGAGAATCCAACGATAGACATGGCGAAGATACAAATTAAATCTGAGAGACTCACTCCTTTTGGGGGATTATTTTCAATCATGGAGCAATTTGACTCCACATTATCATCTGTCATCGACTCAACCCTCGGTCTAAGGTGTAGATCGTTCGGTTATCAGTACAGCGAAATCATCCGTTCTCTCATGAGTATCTACTTCTGTGGCGGTTCATGTATTGAGGATGTCACTACTCATTTGATGAACCACCTCTCACTTCATCCGACACTTCGCACTTGTAGCTCTGATACTATCCTCAGGGCGATAAAGGAGTTGACGCAAGAAAACATTTCATACACATCAGATATGGGCAAGACCTACGATTTCAATACGGCTGACACTCTCAATACTTTATTGCTCAATTGTATATTTGCATCTGGCCAACTGAAAGAGGGTGAGATGTATGATGTTGATTTCGACCATCAGTTCATAGAGACAGAGAAGTATGATGCAAAGCCTACATACAAGAAGTTCCTTGGTTATCGCCCTGGCGTGGCGGTTATTGGCGATTTGATAGTCGGTATAGAGAATAGCGATGGTAACACAAATGTTCGTTTCCATCAGAAGGACACGCTGAAGAGGTTCTTTGAGAGATTTGAACAGAATGGGCTCATTATCAATCGCTTCAGAGCTGATTGTGGATCATGTTCCGAGGAAATCGTGGAGGAAATAGAAAAACACTGCAAGTCCTTCTATATCCGTGCTAACCGCTGCAGTTCGATCTACAATGACACCTTTGCTCTCAAAGGCTGGAAAACTGAAGAAATCAATGGCATTGAGTTTGAATTGAACTCTATCCTTGTTGAGAAGTGGAAAGGTAAGGCATATCGACTTGTGATTCAAAGACAGAAACGGATGGATGGTGTGCAGGATTTTTGGGAAGGAGAATACACATACCGTTGTATCCTGACTAACGACTATGATTCTTCCGTAAGAGAAATTGTCGAGTTCTATAACCCTCGTGGAGAAAAGGAACGTATCTTCGATGATATGAACAATGGTTTCGGGTGGGACAGATTGCCCAAATCCTTCATGGCAGAGAACACAGTGTTCCTTCTTCTTACAGCACTTATCCGTAACTTTTACAAGGCCATTATTCAAAGACTTGACGTAAAGAAGTTCGGACTCAATGTAACAAGTCGCATAAAAGCGTTTGTCTTCAGGTTTATCTCTGTACCAGCCAAGTGGATCAAGACATCAAGGCGGTATGTGCTGAATATCTATACCTGTAATTATGCTTACGCAGATGTTTTCCAGACTGATTTTGGATAGTGCCTACAACTTATGGGAATGATATTGTGTATTGCCTCAAGTCACATTGTGGGGTAAGGGGATATTGTAGGCAGAAGTGGGTGCTTCAAGTTCAAATTATCTGCAAATTCAGTA
>NZ_JAPWAR010000067.1:0-1397 GCF_041433025.1 Prevotella sp. 20925_1_30
AATGCTAACACAGCCTACGATGGCATTGATTGGCGAACAAATGGAAACGCTAAAGCCTGGTCTGTATCACATACTCTTCCTTCCGCAGTCGATGCAAACAATTATTTCTACCTGCCCGCCTTGGGTATCTACACCTCTGGTCAGCTGAGTCTCGTTGGCGTCTACTGCTCCTATTGGTCGTCTAGTGCTGCCGGCAATACCGAAGCGTACGATCTGAGCTTCAGCAGTGGTCACGCCGGCGTGCGCAACGTCGTCCGCTCCGGAGGGGGCAGGGTTGGGACGTTTGAGTAGTCCTTGCGATTGCCCCTTTACCAGTGTCGCCCTTTAAAAGGCAAGAATTAATACGAAAAAATAGGACAAAATAGGGGCCAAACATGCCTCTTGGAACTAATTGATAATCAACGCATTATAGAAGAGGATGTCTAGGTATAGGACTAAGACCCCCTCGGTATAGGACTAAGGGTACCTCAGTATAGGACCGAGGTACCCTCTGTAACGGACCGAGATAGACTATTGCTTGAAAATAATTTACATACGATTTACTATAAATCTATTTATTAATCTTTAAAAGTTTAAGACTATGGCTTTTTTCAAGAAAGTGAAGAAGAAAATTACAGGTCTGTGGTATCCACAGGTAGTAGTTGTAGGAAAGCCCGTAACAACGGACCAAGTGGCTGACCGCTTGGCATTGATTTCGACGGTGAGTCGTGGTGACACGTATGCTGTGCTGAAGGATTTAGGCGAAGTCATGGCGTCCTTTATGGCAGAAGGTCGCACGGTGAAGTTGGAAGGCGTCGGTACGTTTTACTACACCATCAACGCCGATAAGGGAATAGCGAAGCCAGAAGAAGTAACGGCAAAGCAGATTAAGAACGTTCGTGTTCGTTTCATTCCCGAGACTTCGCGCACACAGAGCAATAAGGTTGCCACTCGCTCGTTAGTGTCTGACTCTATTCACTGGGAGGAGTGGAAGGAAGAGAAAAAAAGCCTCACCCCCGCCCCCTCTCCGAATGGAGAGGGGAGTGAAGACCACACTGGACCACAGGCAGGGTAGGAAGCCCCCCAAAGAAGCCTCCCCAAGCCCCTCCAAAGGAGGGGATGTCCCTAAGTCCGCTCACATATATTTGGTTATTTCAAACTGTATGCAATAAGGACATCCCCTCCTTTGGAGGGGCTTGGGGAGGCTTTCTTTAGTGTCGGCTTCTATACCACGGGAGCATTTTTAGGTTGATTCAGGGTATCAATCGTTCTGTAATAAGACAATCGATTATATTAATTGTGAAATTAATGTCTTTCAAAACTAGTGTATTAATTTGGTTCTCTCGCATCCGTGGTACAGCCTCACCCCAAGCTAACGGGGTGAGGCTTTTGTGTAAGACAGAAGAACATAGGATTTA
>NZ_JAPWAR010000068.1:0-1279 GCF_041433025.1 Prevotella sp. 20925_1_30
ATTGGTGTATCTGCTCTGCTGAAGATTTATCCTTGGCGCAAAGGGTTTAATATTTCAATTGGTGGACGTGCGGGAGCTAATCTTAATGGTAAGGGCATATCTTACGAGAGTAATCAAGAAGACAGTAAGTTTGCAAACTATCATTTTGCCACTGTCGCAGAGACGGAGCGTCTGATGAAGGAGAAACTGACGGGGCAGCCAGATATTGCCGTTGGCGGTGGCTTTGGTTATGAAATTGGCAACCACTGGGCTTTAGATTTACGTTACTTTCACGGATTGAACTCTACCATTAAGACAGAACGTAATGACTATAATTGGGCAGAACATTCAACCCACGGACAGAACATAGAGCTTAGTATCAGCTATCTTTTTAAACTTTAACCCTTATGAGTTTATCTATGAAGGACAAGAGCAACAGCAGGAAACGTTATATTCTGGTAGGAATCTTTCTTGGCATAGCTACTCTTTTGGGTATAGAACGCTGTGTTAATGACGAGCCAGAGTCTGAGCAGCGTATAGAACAAAAGACTGCAGACAAGGCACCATCACAATCTACTACACCACCGGTCTCTTCTTCTTTAGACAGGACAAATGTGCAGAAAGATTCGGGACGTTCAGATTGTGTATATAATAAGCTGAGGAATGTGCCCCGAAACGTTACAAGTATCAATACAAGGAGAATTAAAAAATCAAGCATGACAAGGAAAACCGCTAATGGCAAACATTTTTCGTCAGAGCAGCCTATCCTTTCTCCATCATTATCAACTGACGTTTCATCTGTAAACGATAAAACAGCCAGTATAAAACACGAGACGAAAGAACCAGACAATGAACCTACTAATCAGAAAAAAGGTGAACATGTTCTTGACAACTCTATGAATAGCCAGCCCACCATAGTAGAGGAAATTCCGAAAGAAACTCCATCTATGAGGACTTACTCTTTTCCTCACCATCACCTTTTTCGGATTGGACTCAGAGCAGGAGTAGGTTATTCCAGCATTTCAGGATTAAGCAGTATTATTGAAACCTATGACATACGCCCTACTTTCACAATGAGTGAACGTGGTGGTATCAGTCCTCGTATTGGTGTCTTTGGAACATGGCAATATCGCAGGTTAGGTGCAGAGTTGAACATTGATTATACTCGTATCTCCAGCAAGCTGACGGAGTACAAGAAACCTGAAAATGTAACTGAGACTACACGATTTCATTATAATTTCATCACTCCGCAAGTCCTGCTTCGTTTCTATGCTTTCCCAAAGTTCTATATGGGAGCAGG
>NZ_JAPWAR010000069.1:0-1084 GCF_041433025.1 Prevotella sp. 20925_1_30
ATCTCTGCCGTCTCACTATTGAAACAAATAGCATTAAAACCATGGGCAGATAAAGATAGTACATCTTTCTCTCCACCAGTGATGAATATGATATCTCCTTTACTGGGCAACTGTTGGAAGCCAAAGACATAATCGGTCACTTTCTCACCACCATAAAGAAAGCGTAGCTTACTTTTGGGACGATAAACTTTTACAAACGCCCCCATATTGTAAGCAAACATCGGCTCTTCATGTGTCCCTCTTAATGTAAACGGCTTACCTTGATTAGAGATAGACTCATAACGAGCAAGCGACTTTACATGAAAACGTTGTAAGGTATTGGAATCAATACCATATTGTTGCCAATATTTCATTTCCTCGATACCAAAAGATTGTTCTATTAGTTTAAACCACTTCTTCTCTTCCATTAACTTTGGTTGGTCTGCTGGTTGCGAAATAGGAGGTTTAGGAGGTTTCATTATCATAGCTCGTTGTTCAAAGTGTTCTTGCTTTCCTATGTAGATGTTTAGTTGCAAGTCTCGAATAATAGTTTCAAGTACCTTAACAAAATCTTTCTTAACATCCAATCCTATCATTGTGGCAGCAAACCAAAAACAATCTCCAGAATAAGCATCATTTCCAAAGTCTTTCATGCGATAGCAGTCTGACTTTCTATCAAGATATATATTGCATGATGCACGTTTATCGTCGTACAAAGGATTACGGAAATTACGCTTAATTACGAAATCAATAGGCATATAGAAACAGAATATTTCAAGTCCTTTGTTGGTACGCAATAATATTTCTTCTTTGATGTTCATAGCTCTTCGAATAAGGTTTGAGATTCTCCCATATAGCCTTTTAGCACACCTTCCTTGTAAGCGTTTAGACGCTGCAAAGCCTCTAAACGACGAAAGCCCTTGAAAGTGGCTCTACCCGTCTTGACAGAGAGATAGAGCCCTTTAAATGGATAAACTACATGATTACTAGATACATATCTGTACGGAATAGAATTAGATTCCCTCCATCTTGCAAGTGATGCCTTTGATATTCCAAGCAGGTGCAGAACATCTGCCGAACTCAACTCAATCTTTTCCTCCAAAAC
>NZ_JAPWAR010000070.1:0-863 GCF_041433025.1 Prevotella sp. 20925_1_30
AACAGAGTATTTTGAGAGTACACGTGGATACTGCTGCTTGAAACACGCTCTTGTGTTTCTTGGGTTCAAAAGTACTAAAAATATGAACATGCTCCAAATATTTGATAGAAAATGTTTTATAGATTCTTTGGCTACAATTTTCAGTGCAAGGTGCAAGCCTATATATATAGATAGGTCTTGCACCTTGCACTGAGGGTCCCTACCTTATATTTTATACCGTTGATTATCAACACGTGAAATGGTATTATACTACCGGAAAATGGTATTTTAATATTCTATCTAAAGCCTGTTTCATTAGGAACTTATGCAGCCATAATAATTACAATTATATATATATTATGGCTAATAAAAACAAATTAAAACCCAAAGGGCATCTTTATATTAGTAACCCAACACTTGAGGGTTTAGCTCTTTTATGTGAAAATGCAAAAGAAGCTGCTCATATAAGTGGCATCGAGTATTCAAATTTCCTTAAGGCTTGCAAGATGGAAAAGGATATAAGATTTAGCACATATCGAAAGTGTGCTGCAGGCTTGGGGAAGGAAGTTCTGGTTATCCATCTTCCTTTGGGAACCATAGAGTCAATGATTGAGCCCAAGACTCATGTGAACGGTTTTTATGAAACTATAGAACAAGATAAATTGATTAAGGTGTTGATGGCGGTTATGCCGAGTGACGGAATGAAAATTTTTAACTTCATGGATGATTTCAAAAAACACCTAACAAGTCACGATAAAGAACATCTAATGAAACCATTTTTGTCTGCTATCATTAATCTTTGCCAAACCCTACTTAAAGAAGATGGAACACCACGAAACACTCTCCCTAATAAATGAACTTCAAACACTTCGTGAAGAATTTAG
>NZ_JAPWAR010000071.1:0-768 GCF_041433025.1 Prevotella sp. 20925_1_30
ATTTTCTCTTCCTAGAGGTACTAAGATGTTTCAGTTCCCTCCGTTTGCCTCACTACAGATGTAGTGATATCAGGTCTTCAACCTGATGGGTTGTCCCATTCGGAAATCCTTGGATCAAAGGTTATTTGCACCTACCCAAGGCTTATCGCAGCTTATCACGTCCTTCATCGCCTCCGTGAGCCAAGGCATCCGCCATGCGCCCTTTCTTACTTTCTTCGCCTTCTTCGTAATTACTTACAAAGAATGTAGCTCATACTTTCAGCTGTTGTGTGATTCTAATTTTGAAGTTTAACCTCTATTAGAATACTAAATCTATTTATTAAATGATTTAGTTCTACTTTACAGTCTTGCTTGTGTCAATATGTCAAAGATCGATGCTGTTTCAAACAGCAAAGTGGAGAATAACGGATTCGAACCGTTGACCCCCTGCTTGCAAAGCAGGTGCTCTAGCCAACTGAGCTAATCCCCCAAGGGAATTTTAGAGTATTGAATTAGAAGTTTTAATTTAGAAACTCTACATTCAATAATAAAAGAAGTAGTCCCAGGCAGACTTGAACTGCCGACCTCCACATTATCAGTGTGGCGCTCTAACCAACTGAGCTATAGGACTGAGTTGGAAGAAAGCTTATGGTGTTTTCTACCTGACTTCCTTTTCTCTTATTCTTAATAACAGTTTCAGTGAGTACAAGAAGAAAAACAAACCTAAGGTTCTTTTCTTATCTTGATTACCGTTAAATTGTCAACTTGTATACTTAAATACATATCAAC
>NZ_JAPWAR010000072.1:0-641 GCF_041433025.1 Prevotella sp. 20925_1_30
ATAGGTGAGATTCTTCTTCATCTTGGTCACATAGCATACCCCTTCCTCTGTAAGTCGCTGGAACTGTGCATAATCAACGTATGCTCTGTCCATGGTAAGGGTAGCATCCTTAGGAAGATGCACTTCTTTAAGTAGATAATGATCATGCGTGGCGGCAGAGGTAAGCTGTACGACCATGGGAACACCAACATGATACTTCATCACCGTATGAACCTTCATACCGCCTTTCTTCTTACCACTCTTGGGGTGTCTGCCTACACCCTTGAGTATGTTGTCAAAAAGGGTAATCGTAGTTGAATCCATCATATACAGAAGCTTTTCCCATGTCTTCTGTTCACCTTTAGGGCGGCTGTCCGATAAAAAAGAACCATAACGCTCTAAGAGGTACGCATAAACGCTTGCAAAGAACTCTTGTGGGCGACGCTTGTTGGCATCAGCAAGCGTACTACGACGGACGACATAGTCGATGCCAAGATGATGCAGTTTGTTTACTTCAGCCTTCATGCCTATCTCCACTTCCCGAAGAGAATCAAAGTGTTTGAGAACACCGAAAAGCATTATGACAAGGTGAGTCCACCCATCAAGACGCTTCACATAAGCTTCACTTCGGGGTGTTTCAAGGCTGATTTGCTTGATTTGTT
>NZ_JAPWAR010000074.1:0-591 GCF_041433025.1 Prevotella sp. 20925_1_30
TTTGGAGAGGGCGGGGAAGAGGATTGGAGAGAGAAGGTCAGTAATGGCTCTCCATCTACATTACTTTCCTGCGGATGGTGGAGGTTCGTTTGGAGAGGGCGGGAGAGAGGATTGGAGAGAGGAGGTTGAGGAGTAATAAGGTAATAGAATTGAGAGAGGAGCCACAAAAAAAGGAACAAAAAAAGAGAGCCTCGAAGATTTCTCTTCAAAGCTCTCTAAGTAAAAGAAGGCGGCCACCTACTCTCCCGCATTGCATTGCAGTACCATCGGCGCAGACGGGCTTAACTTCTCTGTTCGGAATGGGAAGAGGTGGAACCCCGACGCAATAACCACCTAATATTTTGTTCGATTGACTAGTTATGAAGTTGACTAATTGACTAGTTATTGCTTCTGTCTTTTGTCATTGCTTCCTTTCTTATCAGTAGATTTTTCATCGTTTTATATTAGTCTCTTAGGCTAATAACTCGTTTACTTGTACACTTTTAACTTGTTTTCTTGTCAACTTGTCTACTCGTAAACTCTTCTACTAATCTGTCAACCGTATAAGGTGACGTATTTTCACAAGCAAAGACTTTATATTAGAACTGATTA
>NZ_JAPWAR010000075.1:0-554 GCF_041433025.1 Prevotella sp. 20925_1_30
AAACAAGAATGAAAAACTTGCGATAGTGTGTTTTGATAGGGCAAAAGGGAGGTTTTGTATATATAATCAAGGGCTTGTAAAATGAAAGAGGGCTATGATAGATCTGTGCTGCGACCATTCGGAGCAGCACACAGCAAAAATCCGTGGCGACAAACCACGGACTTTCTTCTAACGGATAAACTTTGATAAGTCTATCATCATAGAGTTATAAACAACTTTCTCATATCCCTCTTTCTTTAATAAAGCAAGTTCACGTCTTGCATAAGCATCAGCTTGCAGTTTTGTTTTCCAACACTTACTACATTTTGGACGATTAGGTCGCATGGTGTCTACTATAAAGAACTCTTGGTAAGTAGGGGTATGCTTCGTGCGCTTGAATACATCTACTCTTGGATACCTCATTTTCTTCTATACGTTTCAAAGTTATACATATTTTCATCACACTGCGGACAATAAAAGGGATAGTCCAATACTCGTTCATACTGCACTTCATGATTGCATTTAGCACAATATCGGTGTGTTCGCTTCTTAGGATTTGCTTGTTTCATAAACAT